>JBEEMN010000231.1:0-3870 GCA_041192625.1 Armatimonadota bacterium | reverse complement strand
TTCGCCAATCCAGCGGCGGAGGGTGTCCTTTTGTGCCGGGGTGATGGTCTTGTGGAAGTCCGCGGGTGGCATCGCAAGGGCATCGGATGCCGGCTTGCTTATGCGTTGAACCAGCTGACTCGCGACAATATCGCCCGGGATGATGGCGCGGTTTGGCTGATCAAGGCGCAAGTTTGCTTGGCGTTTGTTTTTGTCGGGGCCATGACACGCAAAACAGCTGTCCGAGAGGATGGGTCTGATATCGCGGTTAAAGATGACTTTGGATGTCTGCTTGGTGGGCGCGGCAAGGCTGATGCCGAGCGCGATGGTGCCAAGGAGCGCGGTTGCAAAGGGTTTTGTAAATGTCATAGTAGGTGACCGGTCAGCAAACAGTAATCGGGGATGTCGCAGGCGCATCGGTGAACCTACGAATTACATTCATTATGCCAGAAATGCCGGCATCCCGTAACCCGCCAAAACGAGCTTCAAACTGTATTCCGCTTGGTGAGCTGCTTGCCGATGCGGATCATCGGGGCCTCGATGTAGCGATAGAGCAACCAGGAAACCAGTAGCAGTGGTGGGAGCGTCGCAGCAGTGGTCAGCCACACGTTCTCTGTTGACTTTTTAAGTGGCTGCGCGATAAGAATCAACATCGACCCGTGCATCAGGTAAATGCCATACGACCAGTCACCCAGCCAGCCCAACGCACGCATCAATATGTTGGATTTCTCAAATGCCGATCGCTTCGCCCAGCAGAGTACAAAAATTCCTATCGCGATCAGATACGACGTGATGTACCGAGGGCCTTCATCCCCGTAGCCGAGCAGACTCGCGGGAACAAGCATCACAATCATCCCGATAATCGCACGCTTTACCGCTACGCCCACTACTTCACCGCGTTCGCTCGCCCGTAGCGTATCTGCCATCCACATCAGTGACATCGCCATAAACATCGCCACCGGGAGAGGCTTGTGCGTTACATACCGGCCCGCAGCGCAAATGAGCGTTAGGAACATCATCGTGAGCTGAATCGGCCAGCGGCGTGTAAGCAGCTTTCGCCACGCGAGGAATGCGGCCACGATGTAAAAGACCAGCTCAATCTGCAGCGTCCAGAAGACGCCGATCATGTCCTGCTGCCCGATGAACTTTTGGAACATCGTGATGTTTGCGAGCACGTTAAATGTGGTCGGAAGGTTTGCCGTCATCCCGAGGGCGATTAGGACCAAAAGCCGGCTTGCGATACTCACCCAGTAAGCGGGGTAGAGCCGGAAGATACGGTGGATGGTGAAGTCGCGAATCGTCGCTCCGGGCTTGGTCAGCGTGCTTGGAATTAGGTAGCCCGATACACAAAAGAAGACGGCGACGGCAATCTTCCCGAGGTCGATCGCACCAAGGAAGAACCACCAAGTTAGTGACCCGGGCGGGATAGGCTTCTCCGGGTAGCCGATAAATGTGTGGATTTGTTGATGAAACACATACACGAGCACGGCCGCCAGCCCCCGAAGGACATCGATAAATGCCATCTTCCTCGCCGCGATCTTGGTTGTCTCATCCATGGCGTTACCTTAGCACGTGGAGTCAGGGGAGTGCATATTTGAGGCCGGCACTAGTTCTTGGTATGAAGGTGGTGGTTCATTTTCGAAATCTGTCCAAAATCTCTCCAATCTAAATTAGTTGTGTTACAAGAGGTCATCAAGGATAGAGATAGTCAACTTGGCGCAACGGCTGCTTGCCATCTAAGAGAAGAGAATCTCGCCGGTTATCATCCCTTTATTCAATAGACATCTGAGTAGACACGGTACTAAGGATTGCACATTTTCGAAAATGTGTGGTCAATGTATATACAAATGGTATGGTCTTTTCATACTTCATCAAGAGAATTAGATATGCAAACCATCCAAAAAGCCGAACAACTGAATATAAGAGCATCTGCTGAACAGAAAGCCAAACTTGCTGAGGCAGCTCGGATTCAGAACATGAATGTGAGTCAATTCGTACTTCGTAAGTCTCTGGATGCGGCAGAAGAAGTCATAGCACATCAGCGTCTCATTATAGTTTCCAAGGAAGAACACGACTGGTTGCTGGCCAAGCTTGAAGAACCTCCCAAGGAGATTCCAGCATTGCGGGAGCTCTTTAGCCGGCCGAGCGTCTTCGAATCGTGAGTCGCTTTACCGGGCCGTATCCTCTTGAAAAGTCCCACGACTTTCTCGCATTTGACTGCGGCAAAGAACCGCTCAATACTTTCCTTACCCGACACGCGCTAGCGAACCAAACCAACGGTAGCGCCAGAACATTTGTCGGTCTTGATGAAAACAGAGTGGTGGGTTACTATTCGCTCGCCGCAAGTTCTGTTCTTTACGATGATGCACCTGAACGGATGGTAAAAGGGCTTGCAAGGCATCCCATTCCGATTCTTCTGATGGCTCGCTTTGCCGTCGATGTTGCCTATCAAGGGCAAGGTATCGGCAAAGGTCTTTTCAAAGATGCACTAAAGCGCTGTCTTACGGTGGCACGAGCTGCCGGCGTCCGGGCAGTGATGACGCATGCCAAGGATGAAGACGCTAAATCTCTTTATCTTCGATTCGGGATGACCGTGTGCCCAAGTAATCCATTGCATCTCTACCTGCTGATGAAAGATGTTGAGCGACTGCTTGTGAACCCCAACGAATGACTTTCTCGAAGGGCATCGTGGGTGGTCACTAAAGTTTCACCTGTTTGCCAGTAAGCGCACGTACCTAAACGAGCCTAGAGGATTTTGGGATACGAAGACAGTGATGAGTATGAGAATTACAGTCAAGCAAGCAAACATGGCGAGCAGAAGGACCCGTACAGTAACAGCAGCAAGCATCCCGATTACTCTCTGTGCCTGAACCCAACCATCACGCACACCTCCCACGCCCGCCCGAGGAGGCCATCATGGTAAAATCAGCCCGCTATGATGGCACGACACTATCGGTCCGGTGGGATCTGTCAGATTATCTGGCGTCCCGTGGAGTAGTGCCCCCGCTGTCGATGACCTTTTTCTGCATCGGCCCCGGTTCGGTGGGCGCACGCATCCCGCGGGGCGCATATCATCGTCGAAACGTTGAACCGGACCCGACTGCACCCCATGGACTATCGAAACACCCTCAACCTCCCTGCCACTGACTTCGCGATGAAGGCAGACCTGCCAACCCGCGAACCCGCCATCCAGGAACGCTGGAATGAGCTTGGCATCTACCAGCAATCCCTCAGCAAACCAGCACCAAAGGGACGCTTCCTCCTCCACGATGGTCCGCCATACTCAAATGGCAACATCCACCTCGGACACGCGCTCAATAAAACCCTCAAGGACATCGTCGTCAAATACAAGACGATGGCCGGTTACGAAGCGCCCTACGTCCCCGGCTGGGACAACCATGGCCTGCCGATCGAAGTCGCCGTTGTCAAAGAGCTCCGCGAGGAGAAAGTCCAGTGGACGCCCGATACCCTCCGCGCACGCTGCCGCGAGTACGCAACCCGCTGGGTAACCACGCAGAAGACACAGTTCCAACGCCTCGGCATCCGCGGTGACTGGGACCACCCATACCTCACGATGGCCCCCGCATTCGAGTCCAAAATCGTCGAGACCTTCCTTGGCCTCTGCAAGCAAGGCTACGTCTACCGTGGCCTCAAACCAGTCCTCTGGGACCCGGCAAATGAGACCGCACTCGCAAACACCGAAGCTGAACACAAAGACCACATCTCGCCAAGCATCCACGTCGCATTCCCGCTGCTTGCCGGCGGTGACCCGAATGGCGTCCTAAATGCAACCCCCGGCGTCCGCGTCCTTATCTGGACGACAACCCCATGGACCATCCCCGCGAACACCGGTCTCTCCGTACATCCGGACTTTGACTATGTCGTCGTTGG
>JBEEMN010000230.1:0-7447 GCA_041192625.1 Armatimonadota bacterium | reverse complement strand
CCAGAATTGACGAGTGAAGTGACCGTGGATGCTCCTCCATCACTGGTTGTTTTGCTCAGCGCATCGGCCAAAAAGAAGCTCCCTATACAAAGCGTTGATTCCAGCGATCTCATCGAATACATGATTGTCGAGGGAGCCCGTGAGCTTGTTGACAAAAGCGTTTCGATACGACGCCGAGCCCTCTCCCTACAAGGTGGCAGTCCTGGATACGAAGTGCTTGATTCGGATGGCGAAGTTGTTGATCCACTGAATGTCCTGCCTATACCTGTGCCCGGGAAATCCACAGTCGGACTCCAAACAAAAACGGTCGTGGTCTCGTGTAACCTCATCGGAACTCCGGGTAATCTCGTGACAGTAACCGGATACTCTGCTGCTCCATCCACGCTACAGCTGCGCGGAACTGCCGATGCACTAGCGAATCTGCAAAATGTTACGGTTGATGTCCCCATGACGGGTATTACCAAATCGACAACCATACGAAAGCGCGTTAGATTACCGGATGGGATTACCAGCACTTTTACTGGTGAGCCTGTTGTGGATGTCACAATAACCGTTCGTGAGAATTAGGTACAAACCAATGGCAGCGCTTTTTGGGACAGATGGGGTTCGTGGCCTCGCAAATGTTGAACTAACAGTTGAAATCGCAACGGCATTAGGTGCAGCCGCCGCAAGGCAGATACCGTCGTCATCCCATTTTGTGATCGGTACAGACACCCGGCGCTCAGCTGGGTTGTTGCAGTGTGCATTCGCAGCCGGAGCGATGTCGCAGGGACGCGATGTATGGATGGTAGGCGTCTTGTCAACCCCTGGCATCAGCTGCCTCACTCGCTCGACCGGAGCCGCTGCAGGTGTCGTCATCTCAGCCTCACACAACCCCGCGCCTGACAATGGCATCAAATTTTTCGGTGCGGATGGTTGTAAGTTACCAGATGCGTTGGAAGCCCTAATTGCAGATGAATGTCGCATATGGCAGACACGCCCAAGAGTTTCAGGACAGGCGATTGGACGCCTGATCGACTGTCCAAACATTGTGTGCGATTACATCGATGAGCTGATTTGTTCAATGGCAGGTGATCGCCTAGATGGACTGCGAATCGTCCTTGATTGCGCAAATGGTGCTGCATCCAACATTGCTCCTCAGCTCTTTACCAACCTTGGGGCTGACATTCACAGTATCGGTGTCACACCGGATGGCGACAACATCAACGATGGCTGTGGCTCAACCCACACAGACTATCTTGTAGAAACCGTTCAGTCTCTGGGTTACGACCTTGGCATTTCTTTTGATGGGGATGCTGATCGAGTCCTTCTCTGTGACCACCGGGGCCGCATCCTAACCGGCGACCATCAGATCCTGATGAATGCTGAGCTGTCAAAATTCCATGATGGTCATGCTGTCGAAGCGGTTGTTGGCACCGTGATGAGTAATTTGGGCCTTGATGACCGCCTACGAAAGTCGGATATCAAGCTCCTTCGCTCATCCGTTGGGGATCGAAATGTGGCGGAGCTGATGCGACAATCTGGCGCTACGATTGGTGGCGAGCCCAGCGGACATATTTTGTTGCATCACATTTCCCCGGCCGGCGATGGCATCCTGGCGGCTCTACAGTGTCTGAGAATTTTGAAACGAACCGGGACCACCGTTGCAAACTGGATTGATGAAATAGTCCCCTACCCTCAGCGCCTGTTGAATCTAAGGGTTCAGGATAAACACGCGTGGGAGTCATCGGCATCGGTTTCAACGGTCATCGCCGATGCTGAGAAGGCTCTAACTGGAAATGGGCGTATCTTGGTTCGCGCCAGTGGTACGGAACCAACTGTCAGAGTGATGGTGGAAGCCCGATCGCAAGAGCTGGTTGATCACTGGGTTGAACATGTGGCTGATGCCATTCGCACTGCGGGGAGCCCCTCAAGTTGAACGATACTCTATTTGGTGGCTACGCCGTCATCCTACTCCTTGGCTTCATTGCCTATGGCCAAGCTGTCAAGCGCTTCTGGTTGTCCGGTGTAAAGCTTACGCTTGCCGGGATACTCCTCGGCCTCATCGGTGTCATTGGCTCCTACTTCACCATGTATATGGCAGCCAAAGGCAAACCTCTGATGCCTATCGCCATCGTCATTAATGCATCGATGATTGCCGTCGCAACCGGCGTGTCCATTGCAAGCGGACATCGTCAACAGGCTACTCGCGATTTCTGGTCAGTGACAATCAAAGCATGCTCCATCCGAATGCAGGTTGGCCCTCTGCCGGCAGTCAAGGGAATAGGAATTTGGGTTGTCCCCACACTTACCCGCATTTCAGAGTGGACAGGCTTGTCCGGACCTGCGCAGCAGCTGCTCACAAAGGATGTTCGTCAGGTTTTGGAAGCAAGCAAAGATGCCAAAGTGGGGCAAGTTGTTGAAACAGCCGGCAGTGGACTTGGTTCCCAACGTATTGCTTGGGTACCAATCCAGTCGCAAAAGCAAAAAGCAAAAGCAACCGACCTCGTTGGTGCCTATCGTGCAGGACTTCGCGTGGCAAAAAAGTTGAACCTCCAACCTGGACTGTTGGTTGGTTCAATCGCGGGCATTACTTTGGAGCAAAATGTTGATGCCATTGTTACGGTCATTCAAAGCCTTGACAGTGAAACTCAGCTTGTTTTAAGTTCACCAGACGCAAGTATTCTGGAGAAGCTAAAAGCACAGCTTCAAAGATTAGAGGTTGAAGTTAGCGCGGCATAATCGCTAGATTAATGCCATTATTGATACGAATGATATGTATCGAACCGCTTTTGGTTATAGGAGTATCCCTAACGATCGCGACATAGTTATCAGGCAACTAGTTTTATTGCACAAAACTGCCCTATAGGTCTGCGGTCTCATAACGGAAAATGTGAATCGATAAAGGTATAATCGCACGGTTTGTCCTGTCGGGGACTGCCCGTAAGTTGGACGGGTTTGAAACGGAGAGTTCAGATGGCCAAGAAGCCTACGCTAGATTTGACGAAATATGTCCGCTTCTATGAGCAGATGGTTTACATCCGCGAATTTGAAGAGCTTATCGGAAAAGAGTGGAACAATGCGGCAGCCCACGGGATGGGCGGCTACATGCACTTGTATTCTGGTGAAGAGGCTATCGCGGTAGGTTTGATTGGCGGGATGGACTTGTCGGCAGGCGACTGCTTCATTGGACATTACCGTGATCACGGCTACGCGCTTGCAGCGGGTTCTGACCCCGGCGAAGTGATGGCTGAAATCTGCGGTAAAGCAACTGGCTGTTCCAAAGGCAAGGGCGGGAGCATGCACATCTGCGATGCGGCCCGTGGCTTCTACGGCGGCTATGGCATCGTTGGTGGCAATGTCCCCATCGCGCTGGGTCTCGGATGGGCCCTCAAGTACCGAAACCAAAAGAACGTGTGTGCATGTTTCTTCGGAGATGGTTCGATGAATCAGGGGGCCTTCCACGAGACCTTGAACATGGCACAGCTATACAAAGTCCCTGTCATCTTCGCACTTGAAAACAACGGCTACGCGATGGGTACATCCATCGAACGTAGTCACGCAAATCAAAACCTGCGTAGCAGAGTTGAACCATCAACGGTCAGGACATCTTCGAAGTCCATGAGCAAATGGCTCAGATCATTCAGGAGATGAAGGAAGATCCTCATCCTGTTTTTGTTGAGTTCAAGACGTATCGCTACCACGGTCATGGCGCGGCCGACACCCCAGTAACTCAGTCGACCTACCGCACGCGCGATGAAGTAGCACGCGCGAAGGAAGAAAAGGATCCGATCAAGTTCGCGCAGGCGAAATTGATCGAACTCGGTGTCCTAACGGATGCGATGATCACTGATATTCAATCCAGAGCTTATGCATCGGCTGAAGCAGCGATGAAGTTCTCTGATGATTCCCCATACCCAGATCCAAGTGAGCTTATTAAGGATGTGTACGCATAATGGCTAGATTGCGCTACGCGGATGCTATTACATCCGCCCTTCGTGAAGAAATGCTCGCCGACGACAGAGTGTTCATCGCCGGCGAAGAAGTCGGACAGTACTTGGGCACCCTCGGTGTAACAAGCGGATTCCTCAAAGAATTCGGTCCGATGCGTGTTGTAGACACCCCAATCTCTGAGGTTGGTATCCTTGGATTGGGCATCGGATCTGCAATGGCTGGCCTACGGCCCGTCTGCGAAATGATGCGTATGGACTTTGCGATGGTTGCCTACGACCAAGTCATCAACCATGCAGCGAAGATTCGTTACATGTTTGGCGGGCAGTTCAAGGTCCCAATGGTCATTCGTGGCCCATCCGGAGTCGGACGCCAGCTGAGTGCTCAGCACTCACAGAGCCTCGAAGTCCTGTTCGCACACGTCCCTGGCCTCAAGGTCGTCATGCCTGCAACACCTGCGGATATGAAGGGCCTCCTTAAGACCGCAATGCGTGATGACAATCCTGTGATTGTCATGGAAGCACTCCGACTTTACTTTGAAAAACCAGACGTCCTGGACGCAATCCTGCCAGGCCTCAGTGAAGTCCCTGATGACCCTGATTTCACCGTGCCTTTCGGCAAAGCCAATGTGCTTCGGGCCGGTACGGATGTCACGTTGATTGGTTATTCAACGATGACGATTCAGTGTTTGAAGGCTGCGAACATTCTGGCGCAGGAAGGCATCTCTGCGGAAGTTGTTGACTTGCGCACATTGCTGCCTCTCGATATGGCCACACCTATTGCATCTATCAAGAAGACGCACCGTGCGGTGGTCGTTCAAGAGCAGTGGGGACTTTATGGCTGCGCTGCTGAGATTAGTGCTCAGATTGCTGAACGTGCATTCTATGACTTGGATGCCCCAGTACAGCGTGTCACAGGAGCATTCGTCCCAATGCCATTCGCCCGTAACTTGGAGAACATTTCGTTCCCAAGCGAACATGACATCGTAATCGCTGCAAAGCGGACTTTAGGAAGGTAACCCCATGGCAGATGTCATTATGCCGAAGCTCGGCGATGCGATGGAAGAAGGCAAGATTGTCAGGTGGCTGAAGAATGTTGGGGACTCTGTGAAATCAGATGATCCAATCTTCGAAGTTGAAACCGACAAGACCAATGTTGAAGTTGGTGCCGACATATCCGGTGTCCTGGAATGGATTGGATATCCTGCAGGCGTCTCAGTACCTGTGGGCAAGCCGATCGCGCGCATTGGTGATGGCTCTAACGTCGACAAAACGATTCCTGCAGCCGCAGCTGCACCGGTAGCAGCATCAGCGCCTGCTGTTGTCGCTGCTCCAGCCGAACCAACCGCGCAGGCAACTCCTGTTCAATCCCCTGTCGCAACCGCAGTTGCATCGGATGGTTCATGGAAACCATTTGGTGACTCCCTAGCGTGCGCGCTTCCTGAGGGTCTCGGCGGTTCAGCAAGTCTTACCGGTGAACCGGTTGTTCTTGAGCTGGCTGCGGATACTTCACACATCAAGGCAAGCCCATTGGCTCGCGCCATCGCCGCAGCAAACCATGTCAGCCTGAGTTCCATTCAGTCGGCTGGTCCGATCAAAGCAGCTGATGTCGAGGCATTGATTGCTGGCGCATCCGTATCGACCACTTCGGCATCCCCTGTGAATGCAGTTGAAGTGCAAGAATACAATGCAATGCGACGCACAATCGCAAAGCGCCTGACGGAGTCCAAACAGCAGGTACCGCACATCTACGTAACTGTAGAAGTCGATATGGAAGCACTGCTGACGGTTCGCGAGCAGCTAAACAGGAACGCAGGCGGTTCGATTCCTAAGGTCTCTGTAAACGACTTGATCGTCAAAGCGAGCGCATGTGCTCTTATTGAAGTCCCGGTCGTCAACAGCAAGTTTGACAACAACCAACGCATCATTTCTAAGTCGGCACACATTGGTGTCGCGGTTTCGTTACCGGATGGATTGATTGTTCCTGTTGTCAAGAATGCCGATGCACTGTCCGTACGAAACATCTCACGCACTGTAAAGCAGCTTGCTGAGAAGGCACGTTCTGGAAAGCTCGCGCCAAGCGAGTATTCAGGTGGAACGTTCACCATTTCCAATATGGGTGCCATCGCTGACGTCGAAAACTTCGCAGCGATTATCAACCCAGGCGAAGGTGCGATCTTGGCCGTGTCCGGCACAAGAACAGTTCCAGCTGTTGTCGATGGAGCCATCGTCGCAAGACGCCGAATGAAAGTAACCCTTTCAGCGGACCATCGCGTTGTTGATGGAAGCGATGCAGCGATGTTCCTTGGCGCATTCAAGCGTGTCATGGAAAACCCTGTGGAGTTGTTGGCCTGATGAGCAGTCATGCAGCTGTTTCCTTACCGCCAATTGATGGCAACGCACTCCGTTGGCGAGTAAGGTCATGGGAGGCATTTTTGTCTGTATCCCCCACGGCTAACAGGGTAATCGTGGAATGGTCGACAGGACTTGGGCCCAAGGTTTTCGTCTACCCAAGGGGTAACCGAGCGGTGGGCGTTCACCTTGTGGAGACTCCACAAGTCCAGTCATCAAACACAGGTGAGGCGTGGGCTGACTATCTGGAACATGACTACGTACCTTACATCGCGTATCACCTGGATGGTACGGGTGTTCGCGTCGATGTTCAGTGTGCTGATCAGAAACCAGTGCAAATCATGCGTCAACGAAGGCGTGCCCTCGTCCACTAGACTCAGAAAGCACAAAAACAAATCCTCAATCTGGAGTGACTACCCACATAGTCAGCTGGATTGAGGATTTTTTATTTTCACATGCAAACATAATCAATGTCACCGGCTGCGGCTGTCGTCACTTCGCGAAACACTTTTCGAAGCCAGCAAGTATAGGGGAATCATGACTCCCCCCATAAACCTTTAGGCGGCTTGCTGCGACTTGTAGCGATACTCAAGCTCACTTGTACCCAGGACGTACCCGGATGTCAGTACAACCTCGCTAACTTCGGACTGACTAGGAAGATCATACATGCACGGGCCAAGCAAGCGTTCCATGATTGTCCGCAGGCCGCGGGCCCCTGTGCCAAGCGTAATGGCTTTGCGTGCAATTTCCAGCTTTGCATCTTCCGTAACGGTCAGTTGCACACCGTCTAACTCAAGCAAGCGTGCATACTGGCGCATCAGAGCATTCTTGGGTTCTTGTAATACACGCACCATACTCGCCTCGTCTAGAGCATCTAGTGCACACATTACAGGAAGTCGACCCACAAACTCTGGAATCAACCCAAACCGCACAAAGTCTTCGGGCTCGAGCTCGGTTGATGTCACAAGTGTCGGAGCGTCTACGGCAGTTGCAAGAAATCCCATCCCCTGAACGTTGCGTCGTTTGTTGATGGCATCTTGAAGGCCATCGAATGCCCCGCCGCACATGAACAGAATGTTCTTCGTATCGATTTGGAGGTACTCCTGTTGCGGATGCTTACGTCCACCCTGCGGCGGAACGTTCGCAACGGTACCTTCCAGAATCTT
>JBEEMN010000229.1:0-3884 GCA_041192625.1 Armatimonadota bacterium | reverse complement strand
ACCTGTTCAGATCACGGTCGAGCGTGGATGGAACATGATTTCCAACCCGTATGTGTATGACATCCCGTTGAAGTACGTACGGGTGATTGCTCTCGAAAACAATCCTGACCTTGTTAGCATCTCCTTTGGAGAGGCTGTAACAGGCGGCTTGATGAAGGGCAGTATTTTTTACTTCAATCCAACGACCGGCGGTTATGACTTCTTTGGATCCCTACAGGATGTGATGAAGCCATGGCAAGGTTACTGGATCTACAGTAACTCGAAGGCAGTATTGCAGTTCGCGACGCCTACGTTGCGTGGATCCCTTGTGCAACAGACAGCCGCAGGTTCGGAACCGGCTACACGTGTTGTTCAGACTGCGGATGCATGGAACCTCAAGTTCCGTCTTGCTGGCCCTAATGGTCGTGTAGATGAAGCAGCAGTCATTGGCGTTGGAGCTAACGCAAAGGCCAGCGCCGATGTGCCTAAGCCACCTGCATTCAAGGACTTTGTGTCTGTCAGCATTGCTGATGATGCAGGCAAGGGGCGCTTTGCTCAGGTTGTACGTTCTAACGGCAAATCCCAGTCTTGGAACTTGGTTGTTGAGTCCGATCAGGATGGTGAAGGTGTCCTTCAATGGCCAGGAATGTCTTCCTTGCCGAAGCGTGTTCGCCTGACGATCACGGACATGCAAACCGGAGTTACATCTGACTTGCGTTCCGCTGCTGGCATCAAGGTTGCTCTTCGAGCTGGGACAGTGACACGTTTCCGTGTAGCTGTTGCAACGGATGCAACACGTAAGCTCGCTGTTAGCTACCTCAGATCTGAGCCAGGTGGACGTGCTTCCGGTGCGTACTCTTACCGTCTCGGATTGACACAGGATGCTGAAGTAGACGCTCAGATTGTTACATTGTCTGGCAAGTCTATTCAGACGATTGCTGCAGGACGTGCGACGGCTGGAAATACCGCTAAGCTGGTGTGGAATGGTCGGAATACAGATGGATCATCTGTACCGGTTGGTCCATACAAGCTCATCGTAACCGTACGGGGAACAGATGGATCATCTGTAACCGAAACGCGTACGATCTCGGTCGTTCGCTAATGATGTTGACCGGCACATCTTGGTGTGCCGGTTACTAGTTTAATAGAGGGATAGTCCAATGCTATTGAATACCCGTGGTCTTATAGCCGGTATCGCCATCGTAGGTGCAGTTGCTGTTTGTCAGCCCGCCTCCGCACAGAATAAGCCATTGCCAACCGGTCCTGTTGTTGTGTTCCCTGCAGTCGTCGATGGCGCAGGAGATTCTGCAAAATCGGTTTCTGCCGCTGTTGTTGAAGCGCTTCGTTCACGCCTCAAAGGTATCGGGGCATCTGTCGTTGTTTACTCTGGCAAGCTTCCATCAATGTTGCGTGCTCGTGAAGAGCAGATGTTCTCTAAGGAAGTTGTCGATAACGGACCGGCGGACGATCGTGATGCTGCTAAGAAAATGTCAGTTAACATCGGAGCTACGGAGTTCGTTCAGGTATTCGTCGACAGCTATAAGTTCGATGCAGGTAGCCGGACAGCATCATTCAACTTGAATGTCAATCGCTACTTGTCCTCCACGGGTGCTCCAGTAGGAACCGTAAACTTCAAGCAACAGGGTATTGCAGCCGCTGGGACTGCGACCAAGCTTCAGGAAGCAGAAGCCGTGTCTCGTGCGATGACCGTTGGTGCAGAACAGTCCGTTGGTGGACTCTATCCAGCATCCACGATCGTTGAAAATGCTAAGCCCGTGAAGACAAACAAGAAAAAGGGTAACGACTGGATTAAGCCGGCGTTTATCCTTGGCCTGCTTGGTCTTTATAGCGGCACTCGCTAAAGTGCATTGAACGCCCCGCAGGTATGTACTGTACCTGCGGGGCGTTTTTGTTTTAAGGCGACATGTGAACGCTTCCGTACTGAGTTGATGTATTCATTTCTTTGCGGGGCTTGCTCGGAGCTGTAAGGGAATTTTCTCCGTGGATTTTGTTCAAGGCTTACTTGTGGTGATTTTGGCTAGCCTTTAGGTGGATTTGCGGTGATGTAGCGGTAGATTTCTGAAGATCGTCAGATGCTAGGCTGGCAATTGGCGCCTATGATGCTGCTAATGATTTCTTGGCGACATCTTGTGCTTCCGCTGGCACTTACCATGGTTTCAGCTGGTGCTCACGCTCAGCGTTCGGTGCTCGACCTGACTGCCGATCGGACTGTTGCACGTGCGGATGGTCGGAGTAACGTTGTCCTGTCCGCACGTGTGTTTGTTGGCGGTCAACCTGCAAGTGATGGAACCATTGTTCGTTTTGCAACGAATGGTGGACGGTTTGATCAGGATGAAGTCACGACACGGGGCGGTATCGCACGTGTATCCCTGATTGCTCCCAATACAGTGGGACAGGTCAAGGTGACAGCCTCTGTTATTGGCGGAAGCAATGCTGTTCCTGCATCGGTGACCGTTGACTTCGTGGATGATGCGACATTCAAGCTACAAGTTACATCCACATGGTTGACGGTACGCTCCGATGATGTTTTGGTGTATGCGGTTAATGCTGGAGCCTCCGGACGTCGGTTTTTGGGTGCGTTTTCGGAAAATGGCTTGGCGACAGCCTCCAATGGTGCAATCACTATCAGGGCAACATCCTTGCAAGTGGATGTTGTGAGCGGGATAGTGGTCGCCACCGGTGGAGTCAGAGTAACCACGAGAGATGTCGACACATCTGTTCGACGACTCACCTGGAATCCCATTCGACGGCAGTTACTTGCGGAGCTTGATACAGGCGCTATTGTGACGTTGGATCCGATTTCTTTGCTTGCCAAGTCAACCAATCAGTCGATTAGTCCAGATACATTCAAAATCGTTGACCAGAGCACTGCAGATGTCAGCGTTGTTTCCAGTGAGGTTTCTCTGGAACTAGGAGGTGATTACAACCTTCTGTTCAAGCACGCAAGGCTTCTAATCGATGGCCAGACGCTTGCTGTACTGCCACTTCACCGCATGACGGTTTATCAGCGGACACTCTTTCGTGACCAGCTGCTTGGTTTTGCATCCACTGGGCTGACCGTTGATGTTCCCTACACGTATCAGGCAACGCGCTCAGGTACGGGTGTAGTCCATTTGCGGCGTGGTGCGCAGTTTGGTAGTAGTGCCGTTGCACGTCGGACTGGGTGGGGCATTGACATAGAGCAGCAATATCGCTCACGCCTTGGTTCTGGCACATTTCAAGTTCTAAACGCTCAGGATGGACGCCGTGGAAGCCGCCTGCAGCATGCCAGCAGGTTTGGTTCAAAGGCAGATGCGTCTCTTTTCATCGATGTTCCGAACGGTAAGGACATCTATGGTTCGCTTCAAGCCGGTTATCAGCTTCCGTTTGCCCGGGTTGGTATGTTTCAGACGGCAAGTCGGTTTGTTGGGTCATCAAATGTTCAAATTGATCAAGGCTTCACCGACTATCGTCAACAAGTGTCCATAGAAAGTAACCCATTTCAACTTGGACTCCCGGGTTGGAGAGCGACGCTTTCGGCTGTGAACACGACGCAGAGGACAGTCGCATCGGCAGCCACAACTAAATCGATGGCAGATTCCTATGGGACACGCTTGATTCGTTCACCACAAAAAGTCACATCCAGATGGCTTTACAGCCAGGTTGTCTCGTTGAATTACGTTGATGTTGTTGGTCTCGATGGAGGTGGATTGGCCGTGCAAAATTCATCTACCTTTCGGACAGCCCTGACACCTTCCAGCAATTTTCAGTGGACATACGATTACCTGCAACAGCCACAGCTGGTAACACTTACATCGGTGACGACGCCAAAGCACCGCCTTAGTTTCGCGTACGACTGGTCGGCGCCGAATGGTGGGAGTGTGTTTGTGAACTCAACGCAGGGC
>JBEEMN010000228.1:0-3893 GCA_041192625.1 Armatimonadota bacterium | reverse complement strand
CTGACCTCGGAATCAAGGGCACCACTGACGGACTAGTAGTTATCGCTAACCTAATGCGTGGAGCTTATGAAATGTCAGACCTAACCGTGCACTGTGGCTTTCCGTTCAATCTGTCATCCAGGACTCTAGCTGTTAGTGGAGGGAATAGAGTTGTTGTGTGGCCATCCTTCAGCGATGCTCCTGCTGCACCAATTAGCTGTGGAGGCCAAGATTTTGTCGGGTCAGAGCCCTCTAAAGATGCTGGCCACAGCGGTGACATTATGGGCGCACGCGAATATCGGCGTGGAGACTCTATCCGCCGGATTCATTGGGCACAGACGGCCAGGCAGGGGAAAGTTATCGTCAACGAACGGCAGGCGACACGACGACCTACGATTTCGATGCTGCTTGATTTGGCGGATGCAGGAACAGAAGCGCGTGAACAAGGAATCCGCGCGTGTATGTCCCTTTTGGAGCACTGGTCACGCACTGGAGCGATGCTAAGTCTTGTCATCCGGGATGACAAGTTTCAGGTTGTATCCGGACGGATTGGTGACTTTCGGGATGCACTTGCCGAGCTTCCAAGACTGAATACCCGTTGCTTGGCACCTTCCGTGCTCCCACAGCTTGGCACTAACCCCCATGTAGCCATCGTCACGGAAGGCATGACATGTCATCAAGGCACTGAGATGGTCATCTGCTTCAAGTCTGCTGGATGGTACGTTGCATGAATAGCCCTAATTCTTTATGGCGCATGCCACACCTTTGGATGCTGCTTGGAGCAGGTCTGATCACAAGTCATGCCATCGCTGAATCTGCAGGTGCGACGCTATTACTTGGAATTTTTGGGGGCCTGCTGATGAGCTTAGCAGGTGGGATGATTGGATATCTGCTTCGACGTTACGCGGCCACTTTTTCAAAGGATGGAGTCATCCTTACCACGCTGTTTCTTCTTCCCGTTGCAGTTGATCAGGTGGTACGAATGGTGGCTCATGTCGGAGTTGGAACCGAGCAGTGCCTCATTGTTGGACTCAACCTCGCATCATGGTGGTTAATATGGCAGTCAACGGATTTGAACCGCAGAATCGTGATGCTAACTTCTCTTGGGACAGGAGTGATTGCTGCATCGTTATGTCAGCACATTGTTTCCTATCTATATGTCGTCTGGCTTATCACGGCGATTATTTGGGGTCTGACAAGTGAAGCCCGTGGGACTAAGGCGCAGCGTAATGCGCTCGCAAGCATTCTGGTAGCAGTGGTCAGTGGGATCTTTATCGTCGCTGCCGCCGCTACCGGCCGCCTCTCTCCGCATGCACTCACTGGTTTTCTGCCAGGATCTGGTGGGAGCCAGCTAAGCGACCCATTTGGTCGGGGTGGAGTTGGAAACGGCGAAGGAGAAGTTGCGGCTACAACGAAGACCGAAGATATCGGTTTTGCCAACACGGACATTACAGTAGAAAGCGACAAACGTACGCTGTATGACGCAATGTCGGAGATGTACGGAAAGCCCGAACCACTCACAAAGGTCGCGCCAAAACACCGGAAAGTCGTTTTTTGGGCCAAAGAAATGATCGAAAAGCCGAAGACGGAAATGGTGTCACCAAACGCATCAAAGGGCTTTTCAACCAGACGTGGGCAAGGAAAGGCTGCGAACTCCGTTAGTAACACGGCTGCAAAGGCACTCGTTTATGTTTCGGGTCGGACCCCTGTCTACCTTCCACTGACAGCATTTGACAGCTATATCGATGAGGAATGGGAACCGGGCCGCACCTATTCAGAGTCCGAAGTCATGGAGCACAAATGTAACTCATGGATGCAATTCCGGCTTGCCCAATGGCCCAATGTCTTTGGATCAGAAGAACATCACCAAATCAAAATCGGAATTCTAGCGACATCAACACTTCCGCTACCCCAGCAGCTGGTGTCAGTGAGAATAGACCAGCTGAAGGAACCTGATTTTTATCGCTGGACGCAACGTGGAATTCTATGTCTTGACCAGGTACCAATCGTGCCGAGCGGAATACGCATCGATACCGTGACCCGCACGTTTGACGTTGACAAATTGAATGGCCATCGCCTTACCCCACTTACTCCGGAGCACCGGCGGCACGTTCACTATCGGGTGCCGACAGGAATGGACCCCCGTATTGCTGCACTTGCGAAAGAATGGACGGTTGGAGTACCAACAGGATGGCCACAAGTCCAAGCTGTCGTAAATCGGTTACGTTCATACGCGAGACATGACCGTTTGCAATCAGTTCCACCGGATGAAGCGGATGCCCTTACTTGGTTTCTATTCAAGTCCAAGTCTGGTCCAGACTATCTGTTTGCGACGGCTGCGACACTGATGATTCGTTCTCTTGGCTATCCGGCGCGCGTGGTTAATGGCATTTACGTAGATGGAAAGCACAAGGACACAAGAACTGGGCATAGTATTGCTAGCTTGGAGTCTCTTCACTTCTGGTGTCAGGTCGAAACCGAGGCTGCACCTGATCAGGAAAGTTTATGGGTGAACCTTGAGCCGACACCTGGATACTTCCTGCCATCCCCAAAGCCGACATTTCGAGACATGGCCAGAGATGTCATGCTGCATTCCTTCAGCACATTTAAGGCTAATAAGGTGCTGGTTGGATTGATGGGAATGCTAATCATCACTGCGTTTGCACTTCGGATGTATCTTTTGGATGCGTTCTTTACGCTTCGATGGCTGCTACGGTGCATACGCCGTCCAGATCGAATGCATGTGGAAACGATGCGACTTCTTGATGCACGTGCACGCATCGCCGGACGCCCTCGTAAAGCAGCCACATCGCACGCAAAACACTACATTCGCAGCTCACACGCTGTGTTCGCAGCAAATCTAAAGCTGGGAATCCGCGATTACGAACGTATCACCTACGGTCTTGAGAGCGATGTTTCCACGGTCAATCTACAAACAGTCGCATGGAGATGGAATGCTCAGCGGCTACGAGGCTACCTACCTAAATGACACCTGCAGATACCATTCAGATACTAAGAGCATCCCTCAATAGCGCATTGAAAGGAAAGGCATCGGTTGTAGACCAAGTTCTCATTTGTCTTCTTTCCGGAGGGCATGTTCTCCTCGAAGATATGCCGGGACTTGGGAAAACGACGCTTGCCAAAGCTCTCGCAGATACCATCGGGGGAACGTTTGCGAGAATCCAATGTACGCCTGATCTGCTTCCAAGCGATATCACAGGGTTCTCAATCTTCGATCCAGAGAGCCGCTCGTTCAGCTTTCAGCCCGGCCCTGTGTTTTCCGACATCGTCCTTGTCGATGAAATAAACCGGGCGACACCCCGCACACAGTCCGCGCTCCTCGAGGCAATGGCCGAGGGTCAGGTAACAGTTGACAATGTGCGGAGAAACCTAAGCCCAATCTTTTTCGTTATCGCGACGCAGAATCCAATCGATCACCACGGTACTTTTGCGCTTCCTGAAGCCCAGCTGGACCGCTTCGCAATGAAGCTGAGCATCGGGTATCCAGACCGGCAGAATGAAATCCTGATGTTACGTGATCATTCATCCGCAAAGTTGCCTAGCCATCAGGTTCAGGTAAGTGTTGCCGATTTAATCCACTTACGAAGTCATTCGGAATCGGCAATTGTCACACCGGCGATGTGCGAATACATTGTTGATCTGTGCCGGGCAACCCGGACAGCGGAACAAATTCGCCTTGGAGTGAGTCCGCGTGGGATGCTTACTTGGAAGGCAGCCGCACAGGCGCATGCGGTGCTCGATGGCCGCAAGTTCGTTACACCTGACGATGTTCAGGCTGTGATGTTTGATGTCTTCAATGTCCGTCTGCAAGGTACTTATGCAAACTTGCATGATGTCGTAACTCGTATGCAACACGACATTCCTGTACCGATCGAAAGTGCCTGATCACTTAG
>JBEEMN010000227.1:0-3903 GCA_041192625.1 Armatimonadota bacterium | reverse complement strand
CCAGTGACCTCCTCAAGGAAGCATGGTTTGGTGGCAGGTCAAATCACTCTCGGTGAGCTGCCTGTAAATCTCACATCGCCCAACACACGGCGAGACCACCTGCTGGCATCGAATGACTTGGATGCTCTTGTGCTTGCTCCTCTGACTAAAAAGTCAGCCCAACTTCGCCAAGTGACTGGGCAGCTGGCTCGAAGCGCTGACCAGGTTGCAACCGACATCGAGTATTCCGATGCACTATTCGTTTTACAAACTCTTTTGAAATATGGCGCACTGGCAGGCCTTATTCTGATGATGCTAGGGCGGTTAATGCTGGCCCGCGTTCTGATTACGTGTGTCATCTTCGCGATGATTACGGCTGCGTCATCCGTACTTCTAATGGCTGCGGTGCCTGACTTCCGAGGCCTATTGCTGTCCGGTGTTATCGGTGTCGTGTTCAGCTTCGTGGTGTGGCGCTGCCCTGCAAACAGTGAGCTCGACATCCTTTTTGGGTGCCTCCTCGGTGATGTGATCACGGGAGGCTACCTCGGCTCATTCGCTGGCTTGGGTGCTAATCCGATCATCGGTGCGCGGTATTACGGCGTTGGCAATGAGCTTTCAGCGTTGTTGTTCGGGACTGCTTTAGGAGTTCAACTCAGTAAGCCGTACTATCGAGTCCTTATTCTTGGAGTGGTAGCTGTGCTGGTAGGGCATCCGGGACTTGGTGCAAATGGTGGCGACATGATCGCCGTTCTCATCGCAATTGTTGTTCACTTGGCCTTACGCGGTGGCAAGTCCGCGATTCTGATTGCCGGTGTGACTATCTCAGCTGTGACGGCAGTCGTTGTCTGGGATGCCTTCATGGCACCGGCATCAATGCAATCACACATCGGGCGCCTCGTCGCCAGCGCTGGAACAGGTGTTGTTGACTTAGTCGTGAGCAAGGCTGCAGCCCACATCCGCCTGATGACGACATCACTATGGGGATTCAGCTCGCTCATCAGTATCATTTGGTGGGTGCTGCGGCTGAAGCGAAACGGATTGAGACCCGATCTCGGTACCATCGTCGGTCTCTGTCTCTTTTTACTCAACGACAGCGGACCAGTATCGCTGACATTCTTCACATTGGTGTCCGCGCTACACGATGGGGCCGTTCGGCCAATCGATGAGCTGACCTCTTCCGCCAGACGCTTGGTGACGAGGAATGCTGATTATCGGAATCGGTAGGTAACAGACCCGGATACATAAGAAAAACCCCTCACCGGCTAAAGCGAGGGGTTTATGTTTAGAACAAGTCTGGGACTAGAAGCGGATGCCGTACGAGATGTTCAAGCCAGATGGGTTGATGGTTTCGTAGTGACCTGCAAAGTGGTAACGCGCTTCGACAAAGGAACGGCTGGTCAGGTTCAAACCGACGGTGACGTGCATTCCTGGCATCACTTTCGTGTTGCCCGATGTGTTTTCATTGTCGATACGGATTGCATAGAGGCCAACACCGTAGCCACTGAACCAGTCGTAACCGGAGGTGCGCTTGTTGTCACGAGTGATCTGGCTAAGAGTGATTGGAATCATCCGCATATCACCGCGCTCAATCAATCCTATGCTTAGCGTGCTGATTTCATTGCGCTCTGGAACGCTCTGAAGAGTCGTTTCATATTCAAAATTAAAGATGTTCTTGCCAGCGCCATTGCGGACAACAGGCTTATCAGGATTGTAGGAACCAATCTTGAACGATGAGGATCCGACTTTTTGAGCCAAATCAGAGACCTGCGCGTTTGCAGTGGTCGTCAAAGCGACGGCTCCAACGAGTCCTGCAGCAATCAACAAATGCTTCATAGAGTCCATTCTCCTATAGAACCATGACCCGCGTTGGTCGCGGGAAGTGTGTTAAAACTTCCGACCAATCATGAGCGCCACGCCATTTGGCGAGTACCCATTTACGGACCGGCTCGTGTAGTGGTACTGCGTCTCGGCAAAGATGCCACCCGGCAGCTTCAGTCCAACCATCGCGTACCCGCCCCACAGTGTTTTCATATTTGACCCAGGTGTGTCAAACAGATAGGCACCTATACCCGTGCCAGTATACAACCCGCCAAGTCCAGGCACCGCAGATGTTGAATCGGACACCTTTGAAAACATCAAAGGGACTGTCCTTACCATGTCTGCTCCAGAACCACCCTGAAAGTAGCCGACGGTGATTGTAGAACCATCTGCTGACTTACTACTCAAGAAGTCCACCATGACTCCAGGCTGTTGGTTCGCTACAGCCTTTGATGCTGCAGATGATGGCTGTAGTGCTCCAAGGCGAATCCGTAAACCACTTTGGCCTTGTTGCGCAAGGACAGACGTTGATGTCAGCGCAAATAATGCGGCCACGTAAAGGGTTCTCATTATTGCGATTATAAATGCGATGCATATCAAGTGTCAATGCATCCAAATTGCCTGCGTCTGCGGTTGCATGCTAGAATTACAACCATATGAACGTGACGCGACGCCGGTACACCACAGTTGACACATCAACGACATACATTGTTGCCGTTGCCCAGGATCCTACAGCCTTGGTGAGGAAACACTGGTTCGAGGCAAACATAACCGTAACCGATGAAACGTCTGGAACTTCAATGAAGCTTCCACCCTTTATTGAAACGTACCGCATTGGCGAACCTGAGCGACCGTTTAGGGATGTCGTCAAGACCGACTTCGATGGTGATCAGGAAGCGGCACTATCCCATCAGTTCGACACAATATTTCGACGTGTCTACCAGTTCATCGAACGCGGGCACTAACTCCAACGCTCGGCGATGAAACCCAACGCGCTTCAGCGTCTAAGTCTGGCGTGGAAATCAACTGATGTACGCATTGTCGTGCAAATAAAAAGCTGAAAAATTCAAATACTATTAAGCGGCTACGAGAAGTCGTTTGTACCGGATTGGTGCGCTTGTCTGGGATTTTTAGCCATGTACGGGAGTTGTCTACTCAGATAAGCCTCCCGGGTGGCAGTGCTGTGAACAAAGACATCCAACTCTTATCTCACATTGGCCTTAACCCCACCGCATTATTGCTTGACACCCTCAAACGCTGACCCGTATAATCGCCCGTACGCTGGACTATTGTCCGTGTTCATTGGCATTCGTATAGCCGACACACAAAGTCAGTGAAGCAGGTTGTACGGAACAGGATGTGAAATGCATTCTGCCTTCAGTAGGGAGCCCTACAGGATTCGGTAACTTTTGGTCAGAATCTAAGCTGGTTGGTTATCGTTGTTGTTGGATTACTGAATGGAATGCAGATCGAGGAGGTTGACCCCACGTTGAAGTTCGAACGAACACCGCGGCAAGGTGCCGCGATATCGGTCTTCGTGGCCGCAGTGGTCGCACTGTCGACACATGCGAGTGCGCAGCGTACTCAAAAGTCGACGGGTGCGTTTGCTGTGCCACAGACAAAGTTTCCGGGGTTGGGCGATGCTCGCTTCCTCCCATCGGACGTTACTAAACGTCGATTGGAAGTGCCATCAGACCAAGCTGGCAAGACACGCCGCCAAATCGGTGGTCCAAATGGTGCCAATGTTGCCGAGCAGGTCGTAGATGCATATCCAACGCCAGCCATCGATCAACGCACGCCATTTGTGACAGAAGATGAGCAATTCATCTACTTTGCTGGCGCCAGTGCAACATCCGGTGTCCATCAGCTGTTCCGCCTTACCGCTGGTTCAGTCAACAATCCATCTCAGCCAGGTACGACCGTTCCGGTCGCGCTGACTGCTGAAGCTGGTGTTGATCACCAGTTCCCGGTCGTTAACCCAGCAGGTAACCGGATTGTCTTTTCGAAGTCATCCGATGGACTGTCAGTTGACGATCCGAATAAAGTCTGGAACCTCTACGCTTCCAATATTCCAGCATCCGGGACATTGTCAACGGCACCTCCAGG
>JBEEMN010000226.1:0-3909 GCA_041192625.1 Armatimonadota bacterium | reverse complement strand
GTAAATGCCATCTGGAGGCGTTGGGAAGTACTTTGTTTGCAGGGCATCTTCTGCGGTACGCTTTCCACCCAGAATCAGGTGAAACGCAGCGACCCCCGCCGCCCGAGCCGCTGCGGCATCGGAGTCGGTATCGCCGAAGAAAACAGCGTTTCTGACATCGGCGCCAAGCTCTGCGGCGATGTCAAGAATCATCCCAGGTTTTGGTTTTCTGCAGGAACACGCAGCTGCGGCCAGATGAGGGCAAACGCGTGCGGCATCAATCCTCGCATCGATCGCATCCAATGCGGCATAGAGCTTCGCGTGTACAGCATCGAGGTCAGCGGGTGTCATCAACCCTTTGCCGATGCCTTGTTGGTTTGTGACCATCGCGACCTGCCAGCCTGCATTTTTGAGCGCCTTGATGGCATCCACTACACCGGGGAGGATGACGAGCTCATCTGGTGTCCGAACGTACTCTCCCGGGAGGTATTGGTTGATAACACCATCCCGGTCAAGAAACGCGATACGAACCGGGGTCGTCATCAGCTTGCGGATGGAAGGTAGCCGGTGATTTTGTCGCGTAGGGCGGAGAAGAGGATATGTCCAAGAATCATGTGGACATCCTCGACCTGCTGCATGTTGCGACGTTCGGCAACGATTGGGATGGTGACCATTTCGGCGAGCTTGCCGCCATCGTAGCCGCAGAAGCCAATGGTTGTTGCTCCAACATCGTTTGCAACTTTGACGGCTTCAAGGACATTCTTGGAATTTCCAGAGCCAGAAATAGCGATTAGGACATCGTTTTTGCGGACCCATGTACGCGCTTGTCCAGCAAAGACATTCTCAAAGGATGTGTCATTTCCCCACGCGAGCAGGAGGGCGGGGGAGTCCGTGAGGGCAACGACTTCGAACGGCTTTCCGCCATCGAGGTAAATGTTCTTTTGGAAGTCGCAGACGAGGTGTGAGGATGTGGATCCTGAGCCGCCATTTCCGCACAAAATCAGGCGACGGTCTTCCTTCCACGTGGCGAAAAGCAGCTCGGTGACATTTTCCAAAACGCTTCTGTCGAGGCTGTCCAGGAGGGACTTAAGGACATCAAGGTAGGAATCGATGTAGTTTGCTACGCCATTGGTAGCATCCGGAAGCTGGTCTGCCATATTGTTTCTCCTGCATATCGTACCGCCCGTGAGCGTTGATTGCGCCAATCTATAGATGGTCAAAGATGGCTGCTGGTTTCTACCGCCATTCCACCAACCCTGTGTATACTCATAAAACCTATGTCAAAGTTGCTGGAACCTTTCTTTTTATGGCTTGCCACCGCTGGTCCGCTTGCCTATGCCGCGATCTTTGGCATCGTCTTCGTGGAGACCGGCGTCGTCGTCTTCCCGTGGCTTCCTGGTGACTCGCTGCTCTTCGCCATCGCCGCGATTTCGGCGCGTCCGGATAAGCCTCTCGATGTCGCTATCCTTGTGCCGGTGGTCATTATTGCTGCGCTCATCGGTGACAATGTCAACTATCACATCGGGAAGTTTCAAGGCCGCCGCCTTTTTGACCGTGGTAACTCGAAGTTCTTCAACAAGAAGAACCTTGAAAAGACGGAAGCCTTCTTCTCCAAGCACGGCCCAAAAGCGATTATTTTGGCCCGTTTCGTACCGATTGTGCGGACGCTTGCGCCGTTTGTCGCGGGGATGGGTGTTATGCCTTACTCCCGTTTTCTGACATTTAGTGTTTTGGGTGCGGTTGCGTGGGTTGGCGCTTGTATGCCATTGGGCTACATTTTTGGCAACATCCCCACGGTCAAGAAGAACTTCGAGCTGGTCGTTGTGGCGATTGTTTTGCTGAGCATTGTCCCGATGGTCATCGAGGTCATCAAGGAGCGCAAGGCCCACAAGACTGCTGGTTAGTTGCAGCCTTTTCGAGCCATGCCGCGCGTCACCCAATTTGAAGCGGTTTCAGGCAATCTCTATCGGTCGTTTCCATTCGAATAAGTCCTGGTGGTGAATGTCCGGCTAAACGTTGCCAAAATGTGCGCTGATGTCATCCAGCAACAGGTCTCATCGACTCCTCCAATGTGGCTTACCTTTTTCTAATTCGTTTGAGGATGATTGGAAGGACGGCGGCGCCACCGAATGCCATGAGAACTAGCGTGGATGGCTCTGGAATCGTATTCGATGTCCGGGTTCCACGTGGAAGCGTTACGCCAAGTGCCCAAAGCCATGGGGATAAGTTCTTCTTGGATGACTTTTCTTCAGCGATAGGCCCAAGGCCCAATGGCAGGATGTTGTACGGCGCCGGCTTGTACGGAGAATCAATCAGAACTGGGGGCTCGCCCGGCACCGGCAGGTTCAACACCGTCGTAGCGTCTTGACTCTCAGGTAGCGGACTGAGGACACTTGATGGATGACTGAGCTCCAGCTGGAAATCCTCCGAACCACTGCCTTCACGTGCCGGCATCGGAACAATCGGTAGCGTTGTCCCTAGCGGATTCGTACATTTCCACTTTAACCACGCCTTGCCATCCCGTGTCATCCAAACCTGCGACCCCGCAGGCAACATCTGCCGAACCGGGTAGACATGCCCCGTCGGTGTCCGGCCGTAAGTGACAACCGCTTGTGCCTTTGAAAGTGGACGGAGAACCAGTGCATCTTTCACAAATGCTGGAATCCGCTTTGCATCCACACCAAAATGCTTTGCATACGCATTCAGGAGCTTTGGATCCGCTTTGAGACGCCGAGCCAGGTCTGCCGATGTCTTACTTGGCAGAGGCATAAACGCATCCCGGCCGCCCGGTGGCGGTGATGTAACCCGAAGTGCCCGCTGCGCGCGTGTAGGGTCTGCCAGTGCTGCACCTGTGCTAAACAGAGTCAGCAGCAGCAGGCCAGGGCCACGCATGCGATACATCATGACCGGCTCTCAACCACGATGGGCCTGACCACGACCGAAACATCGGAAATCTCAACGGCGTTCGTGAGCAAAACATCAACTGCATTCGCTGCTGCATCCGACACCGCATGTATTGTAAAAAGGACATCGCCCGCGGCAACAGGCGCTCCAATGTGGAGATGTGTCTCAATACCGACACGATGATCGATGGGATCTGTTTTGATGGCACGGCCGCCACCGAGACGGACGACACAATCGCCGACTGTGCGAGCGGGAATACGCTGGATAAATCCTGAGCGTTGCGCTGTGACCTGTTTGATTACAGGCGCGGATGGAAACAACTGCGGGTTATCGAGGAAATGCGTATCTCCACCTTGTGCGGCTACGATGGATTTGAACGCATCAAATGCGGCCCCGGATTGGAGTGCATTTTCTACACGGCTTGCCGCGGTGGTGTTCGAGATGTTCTCGGCAAGAATCAATGCGTTCGTTGCAAGTGCCACGCAGAGTGTGTAGAGACGACTATCGGGTTTGGTGGATGTCTGTGGGTTGAGCAGCTGAGTAACTTCGATGATCTCGAGGGAATTTCCAGCCATCCTGCCAAGAGGCTGGTCCATATCCGTGATCAGCGCCTGAACCCGCTTACCATGGAGCTTGGCGATACGGATTAGGCCATCCGCGAGGCCACGCGCCGCGGTAAGCTCTGGCAAAAATGCGCCATCTCCAACCTTGACATCAAAGAGGAGGTTTCCAGCACCACCGGCTAGCTTTTTTGAGAGAATGGATGCAATCAGTAATGGTGTCGACTCGACTGTTGCAGTGACATCACGGAGCGCGTAAAGTGTGCCATCCGCTGGTGCGAGAGACGTACTTTGCCCAGCAAGCGCGCCGCCGATTTGCAGCGTTTGTTTCTGGAGCGTTTCACTGGTAAGCGTAACCGATAGACCAGGAATGGCCTCAAGCTTGTCAAGGGTTCCACCAGTATGACCAAGGCCACGCCCGCTCATTTTGCAAACATGTAAGCCGCATGCCACGAGAATCGGGACA
>JBEEMN010000225.1:0-3933 GCA_041192625.1 Armatimonadota bacterium | reverse complement strand
CAGCATCGTTCAATACCCGATGATCGGGTTCTCGATCCTTGCCGCGTTTCTTCCCTTTTTGGGTCTGATTAGACGTGAGCTGATTCCGAGTATTGGTTATCAGTCGAACGAACCACTAACCCTTATCGGAGCGGCCGTCGGGACCCTGCTATTCATCCGAATCGCCAGTAACCGCTGGATTTCGGTGAAGAACACCACGATTAAGATCACCGTCGCTTTGCTTGCCGTGATGGTCCTGCAGATCTTCAACCCCAATCAAGGCGGCATTCTGGTAGGCCTCGGTGGAGCGATGTTCTACATTGGACCCTTGCTGTGGTTCTTTGTCGGACGACATCACGGAGGCAAGCAGACACTCGCGACGATTGGGACCGTGCTCGTTATCACATCGGTGATCGCAGCTCTGATCGGTCTAAGACAGCAATTCGGTGAGATGTCCAATGTTGAGCGTTATTGGATGGTGGTCTCAAAGTATAAGCAGTTTCTTAACAATGATGTTGTTCGCGTGTTTGGTGCATCCCTCTCGTTTGGTGAATATGTCACCCTAATGCTAATGGGTGCGATGGTCGCCTGGACACGTTTTCTCTTGCGCAAGTATTTGTATGCGATTCCGTTCGTGTTTATTGCAGGCACGATTTTCCTATCGTCATCCCGCTCAGGTGTCGTGATGTTACTCGCCGGATGCATCATCTCATGGAGCTTTCTCGATAAACGTCCAGCCACACGTATTCCACGCATTGTCCTCGGTGTCGGCATCGGTATTGCCGGTCTCCTCATTGGTCTGAATCAGACGCGCTCCCTAAACCTCGACCGGAATGCAGCTGTCTTCGTTGAACACCAAGTTGAGGGTTTGACGAATCCGCTCGGTTCCGAGCGTTCGACTGCAACCAAACACGCAGGTCTCGTTGAAATCGGATTCACCAGCGGCATCCGCAATCCAATCGGACGGGGACTCGGGTCGACCACCATCGCAGGACGTCGCTTTAGTCAAGGTGGAGACGGCGAGGATGGAACCTTTTCAACCGAACTCGACTTCACCAACATCATCGTGAGTACCGGGTTTGTTGGTGGCATTCTCTACATGGTTCTCATGGGAAGGATGTCTTGGGTCATCATTAAACTCTGGGATATCCGACGGGTCTCAACATCACTGGAGTGGATTGCCATCGCAGTTGTCACGTTTGGTAACTGGCTCCAAGGTGGCTATTACGCCCCGAGCATCCTCATTTGGAGCTGCTTTGGAATCATGGATAAGCTTTTGGAACAGGAAGTGCCTGATGTTGCGCCCGGCAAACTCGTAAACCGGGTTATCTCCCTACTGCCGGAGAAATTCCGTCCTCTTGGCCGGGCGGGTCTCTCCCACTGATGCGAATTGCAATTGTGTCTCGGTACGCGCGAAAAGGGGATGGCCAGGGCCGTGCGAACCGTGAGATATCCCTTGCCGCACTTCGGTCCGGGCACAGTGTGGATTTGTATGCGGATCAAGTCGATCAGGACATTTTGGATGCTGGTGCGACATGGATTCCGGTTCAACCGAAAACCCGTTCGAATGACCTTGCGTATGGGCTGCAGTCCATCGCTACAGCTAACCGGGAGCTGAAGCGAAAACGCACGACCTACGATGTCATCCACGGCTATGGGTGGACCCTCGATGGTGCCCATCACATCAACACAGCCCAATTCGTCCATACTGCTTGGCTCCGTCACCGGATGCACCCAAGTCGGATGACATCCGGTCCGTATGCCCTCTATCAAAGGCTCTATACAACGCTGAATGCATGGGGGGAGCGCAAGGCATTCCGGGATGCCCGCAGGGTTATCGGTGCATCATCCACGATTCGACATGAGCTCACGACACTCTGTGGAATCCCTGAGAGTAAGGTCGGCGTCGTCCTAAATGGTGTTGATCCCACCGAGTTTTTTCCCGGACAGGAAGACCGCACATTGCTTGGACTTCCAGAGGGCGTCTTTCTGGCATTGTTTGCTGGGGATATCCGAACCGGACGTAAAAACCTAGATGGAGTTCTGAGAGCGCTTGTCTCTGTACCGGATGTCCATCTGGCGGTTGCCGGGCGTGTTGCTGGAAGCCCATGGCCAGCCCTTGCTGAAGAGCTTGGCCTTGCAAAGCGTGTACATTTTCTCGACTTTCGGACAGACCTTGCGCACCTCATGCGCGCATCGGATTGCTTTGTCTTTCCATCCAGATACGAAGCATGCGCGCTCGTTTTGGTGGAAGCCCTTGCAAGCGGGCTCCCGGTCATCACGGCCAAAACCACAGGCGGTGCGGAAGCAGTTGGTGCTGGTGCAGGTGTAGTCATCGATGACACGGAGTCCGTGGCTGAACTGGCGGCAGCTTTGCAGGAAGTCTCGGGGCGTCTCGACTTGCTTGCAGCCCGGCGGGATGCCGCCCAGAAATGTGCGTACCCATTAACATGGGAAAACATCGGTGCCGCCTACCTAAAGCACTATGTGGATGTGGCTGGCTGATGTCATCTAAGGCAGCTGCCTCAAAGCTTGTCATTCTCCCCAATGTGGATGAATTTCCAAGTGTCAGTATGTCCCGCTTCCGCAAGGGGTTCCTCGAGCGGCTGCCGTATCACCTTGGGCCACATTGGAATCTGGATGTTCTACATTGCTCTGGAGTAGAGCCATGGATGACCTGGTTGCCAAATGCATCTCAGCAAAGGCTGGCTAGCATCTATGGACGGTGGGTCAAGTATCCAAGAGCCATTCGAAATGTCGAAGCAGACGTCTATCACATTCTTGACCACAGTCATGCTACGCTTGCCGGTGCGGTTGACCCGGACCGAACAGTGGTCACGTGCTTTGACATCATCCCGCTGCTGTACATCAAGGGGATTGTCGATGTCCCTTATAAACCGTGGGTGCTCCGGTCTTTTCTAAAGCGCATCGAAGCGATGCGTAGCTGTGCTCGGGTGTTGTGTGTTTCTCAATCCACACGGAATGACCTGATCACACACGCTGGCTTTTCCCCAGAACAGATAAGCATCGTGCCGATTGGGCTCGAGACGGATTTTCAGGCAATGCCACCCAATGGGCTTTCGCTCCAGGATGAACATTTAGACTTTGCAGCTCGGCACCGGCTGGATACAAGTCGTGTGTATATCTTGCAGGTTGGGACGCGAAACCGTTACAAAAATACGCCTGTGGTTCTCGAGGTTCTTGCGCGTTTAAAGAAAGTCATACCGAATGTGGCCTTGCTGCGGGTTGGTGCAGCTTTTTTCGATGATGAGAACGACATCGTGGCTGCTCTAGGCCTTCGGGGGGATGTTTTCCACTTGGGGCGTGTCAGCGAAGCGGATCTCCGCGCGGTGTATCGGTTTGCGAATGTTCTTCATTTCCCGAGTCTGTACGAAGGATTTGGCTGGCCAGTCCTTGAGGCGATGGCATCCGGTTGCCCAATCCTTGCAAGTGATCGTGCAAGCTTGCCTGAGGTTGTGGGAAATCCTGACTATACTGCCGATCCAGATGACATTGACATTCAAGTCGAAAAGCTTCAGCGCCTCATCATGGACGGCGAATACCGTGAAACTGCTCTGCGTCACGGGCTTGAACGCGCAAGTCATTTTTCATGGGATGCAACTGCTTATGCATGTGTAACTGTTTATACAAACGTCCTTCTTTGACTACAGGTATCATGGAGGGCGAAGTATGTCTGTACATAATAAAACACATGGGCACTAATCGGCTTGGTTTGCATCGGGAGAAATAGGGAATGATGGAACCACAGCCAATGAAGGTCGCAATTGTCCACGATTATCTAACCCAGTCAGGCGGCGCGGAGCGTGTTGTCGAAGCCTTTCATGAGATCTGGCCCGATGCACCTATCTTTACATCGGTCTACGATGCCGACCATACATTCAAGTCTTTCCGGCAAATGGATGTCCGGACATCCTTTTTGCAAAAGCTTCCTCT
>JBEEMN010000224.1:0-5091 GCA_041192625.1 Armatimonadota bacterium | reverse complement strand
CCGCCTTCGGCATCCGTTTCAGGCATTGTGGCCACCGATGAAGGGCTGTACTCTCCGGCGCTGTCCACATCAATGACAATATCCCGGCCGCTTCTCCGCGCCCGAACGTGGATACGACAATCCTGTTCGCCATGCTCAACTGCATTGGCACATGCTTCACCCACGGCAAGGCACAAGTCATCTCCAGCATCTGGGGAGAGACCCTCTTCCTTCGCCAGAATACGCATTGCACGTCGCACGGCACTGACGTGCTCGCTGCGTCCTGACAGTTCGATAGTAAACAGATTGATGTCCGCCATAGTGAAAGATGCTCCTGAGGCATCATCGACATTATAGAACGTAACGGCGGGAAATCCTTGCTTTGTGTAATCGCACACGATAGGATTCTTGCGCGCTCCCGGATGGTGCAGCGGCAGCACGTCAGGTTCTGGCCCTGAAAACCGAGGTTCGAATCCTTGTCCGGGAATCAGCCCTCAGCTAACGCTGAGGGCTTTTTCGTTACTTGGCGTTCAGCAATTCCCGTGTCTTTTCAAGACCCGTTCGGATGACCAACTCAACAGGTAACTGGTCGTACTCCGGATTGAACAGCTCAAGGCTAATGAAGCCATTCCAGCCAGACTTTTTCAGCTGACGGATGATCTGTCCTCCCGGTGCGATGCCATTTTGTGGGTAAACCCGGTCTTTGTCCGCAATCAGAGCAGCCGGCATTTCCGGGTAGTCATTGACGTGGAAGACACCCAGTTCCGATGCTCGGATGTCAGAAAGGCCCCGCAAGTCCGATTCGCCTTTATAGAGATGGTAGATGTCGAGGAGCATTGTTGATCCTGCCGCACCTGCCATTCGGTAAACCTGCTTCACCGTGTCAAGACGCTTGAGATTCGTTGAAAATCCCCAGAGCTCGAGCTCGGGTTCGATACCTTCCTCACGACCAATCGCAGCAAGCGCGGCAAAACGCTCCGCGATGACATCGTTTGGAATGACACGACTCTCAGGCGTATGTGCTCCAATACTTGCAGCCGCAATACGCTTACCACCAGCACGCCGTACAAGACGCATACAACGTCGAGCATCCTCGAGGCCGGCTCGTCGCTGCGCAGGGTCATCTACAATCCATTGAGAGAACCCGATGGCACTTGGCATTTCAAGACCGGCTGCTTATCAACGGCTTCGAGTTCAGCAATCCATGGCTCGATGCCTTGCCAACCAGCTCTCGCGACAAGAGATGCCAAAACGGGCAGGGACAAGCCCCGCCCGCGTATGGTTGAAGTGTTTATACAAACCTTCATCGAGATTAGACGGTCCATCCTCCGCGCATTTTGCGGTTGATCATTCCGTTTGCTTCAGCATCATTCTTGAAGGTTTCCTTCTTTGGATCCCAAGTGAGCTCACGGCCGCCGAGACGCAGGGAAAGATTACCCAAGTGGCAGACGGATGCCGAACGGTGCCCGACCTCAACATTACAGATAGGTTGCTTACGCGTCCGGATTCCATCCACAAAGTTTTGCGCATGGTTGTCCGAGACATACAGGCGCTCTGCCTTCTCTGGAAGGGGATCAGTCAAAAGCTTTGGATCGCTTGCGGCGATGCGTCCACGGGATACAAAGATCCAGCGGCCATCTTCGCCTTCGAATGTGACGCCATTTTCGCCCTTGTCCGTTGCCAAGAGCTCAACACCATTTGCATAAGTGTAGGTCACTTCGTATTCAAGGAATGCTTCAAACGAACGCTTCTCTGCATCCGCTGGTTGGGCAGTACCCGTAGACTTGATCTTGACTGGACCGGACTTGTCCATTCCGAGGCCCCATTGGGAAATATCCAGGTGATGGGCACCCCAGTCGGTCATCATTCCACCAGAGTAATCAAACCAGTGACGGAACGAACCGTGGGTGCGCTCCTTGATGTAAGGGGTTTCAGGCGCTGGGCCAAGCCACATGTCAAAGAGGAAGTCATCCGGAGCTTCCGTTACCTGGAAGTTCGATCCACGGCTGCCACCTGGTAGATGCGCAGTAACTTTCTTGATCTGACCAAGGCGACCATTGCGAACCAGCTCACATGCGAGACGGAAGCGCGCATCGGAGCGCTGCTGCGAACCCGTCTGCCAGACAGTTCCATTGTCCTTCGCAAGCTTGACCAGCTGCTGACCTTCACCAATGGTGAGCGTCATCGGCTTTTCACAATAGACATCCTTGCCCTTACGCATAGCCATACCAGCAATCACTGCATGCCAGTGGTCCGGCGTTCCGATAACAACTGCATCGATGTCGGTTCGGTCGAGCAGGTAGCGGAAGTCAACGTATTTTTTGGAGCCTTCGAAAACTTCGGATGCTTCCTGAAGATGCTTAAGGTCGACATCACAGACCGCAACACACTCTACACCTGGACGGCTTGCGATGTTACGTGCATCTCCCAAACCTTGGCGGAAGCCGCCTTTGCTACCGCCAGCGCCAATCAAGCCAATGCGAATCTTGTCATTCGCTGCGACGCGGCGTGGGCGCGCTGCCTGCGCTTCGGCTTCAGCCGCCTCAGCACGTGCTGAAAACCAATCAGGTAGGGTTGTGAGCGCAAAACCGGTGGCTGCGCTCGTCAAAAAAGATCGTCGTTCCATAGGCTGGTATTTCTCCTTAGGGATGATGCATTCCTGCGGAAATCACAGAGAGAAAAATGGCATTGCAATATTGATTGCAAACTGATTGCCACGGGTTCTGTAACGAAACTCCGGACGGATGACTCGGCCTGGCGCCGCAATCACAACCTCTGTGTCAAAGAACTGATTTCCAGTCAGATCAAGACGCGAACCTAGGGCAATCTGCCATCCCAATAAAGGCGATGTAAATTGGAGCTGCAGCTCGGATGGAGCCTCCAAAACATCCGAGTAATACGTCGCAACACCGTGGATATCTCGTATAGCCAGCGCTGCAGAAAATCTGTTGCCAGGGCGTATCGGAAGCAATTCCGCCGACAGTTGCGTAAATGAGTAAGCATCCGATGCGTTGATGCGCACCGTTTGCAGCTCAAAAGGTATCCGCTGGTGTGAAAGTGATGCCGATGACCGCACTCTAAAGGATGATTTACTGCGGTACGAGGCCACAGTCGTTATCAAATCTGACTCGAGACGGTTGCCTGATTCAAAATGCGCTTCCATCGCAGAATCCCCAAAGGCCCACGATGAGCTAACGGCGACCATAGGTTTGTTGTCGACAAGGACGGTCTTCAACCGCCGGATGACTTCCTGGCGGTCTGCTACCGTAAGCGAAACTGCCGATGTACCTGCCGGGCCGATAGCCGGTCCTAAAACAGATGGTAGCTGGAGGCGCGGACTGACATCTCGCTTTATCGTGCGTGGCTCCGCTAAGAGAGAAGAGACATCTCCAAGGGGCAGACCTTCAGATTCCTTCGTCGATCCAGAGACTTGCACCCGACGCTGATTGGAAACCTCGTAGGACAGCGCCGCCGATGCCGCATCACCGCGCTTGGCCGTCTGCTCAAACACAACCGCAGCACCGACGCCGGGTGCGGGCTGGGCCGCATAAGCAAGCGTCGCGACAGGTCCTGAGATTCCCGATTGACGTATCGATAATGGGAGCTGGAAGCGGGTAGCTCGACTTGCCGTTGCCGTGCTGCCTGTCATAAAGCGGACACTTGGCACGGTAAGAATATGTGTCTTATAGAGACTCAAGCCCAAGTTTCGGATGTTCCATTGACCTGTTGATGCCCGATACGACATTTCGGATGCCGTTATCGCAAGTGTACGATTCTCTCCTGGGACATTGTCGACGATGGAGGCATCGGATAAAGACATCCCCTTTGGACCCCGTAGCAGCGATGCGGTCTCAATCCGAAAGACATCGTGACGGATAGAAACATCCGTGCCACGGAGCTCTTGCGTACCAACATCAAACGAAAATGACTTTCCAATCAGCAGGTCTTGGCCACGTTCTGCTCGAAAGCCTCCGCTCACCACTATCTTTGATGGCTTTGTGATCGATGGGCTTACGAAAACATTGTCTGCCGTGATTCGAAGGGCTCCCCAGCGAATGTTTGCCCCCTGTAAACGCGCCACAGAATCCGTCGTCGACATGCCAGACCATGTCGCACGCAGCGGGGGCAGTGTCGTTGCGGGCGGAACTACCACTGGCATGAAGACAGCTCCGTCGCCAGGTTGCGGTTTTTTACATAGACTTCCTGACGCGTGGTCGTAATCAACGCACCACTGTCATCCAATAACTCGACAATCACCGAATGCAACCCATCGGGAAGGGATGTCGTATCCCACGTCTTAAAAAAGGGCTTTACATTCATCACAAACAGGAGATCGGCGATACGAATCTTGAGGGATGCGACACGACCCGGATCGGTTGGCGAAATGCGAAGGGTGTGCAATCCGCTGATGATCGGCAGCTTTCGCTGCTTTGCTTCCGCCAGGGATGCTTTTTCACACTGAAGGGCGGCTGCCTGTATAGACTGGCTGATTGATGTTCCGGTCGATGGCCGGATTCGGATTGCGATGACCTGGCCTTTCGGATGCGGACGCACAAACGTATCTGGGCGGTGACCGACTACGGATGGAAACCGTTCCCAATCGCCATTTTCACGTTGAACATCTGCGATATGCGACTTACCTGCAAATCCAAATCCCGTGAAGACGCTTTGATTCAGTTCTGCTTTGATCACAAGCGATGATGGTTGTGCATCTAAGTTGGTCGTGATCTCAATGCCTCCCCGGCGCTCTGCGAACCGGCTCGGAGGCGGGGCAGTGTCCGGCGATGACGAAACAATCAATGATTTTCCGGATATTCCCGCAAGACTTCCTGCACCAATGCCTTCTGTGCCATCGATTCGCCCAGTACCCGATGCACTGCGAACGACCTTCCCGAGGACTTTGTCCGGTTTTCCATCCTGACGGAGGGTTATGTTGCCATCCGGGATGTTCTCAAACACGATTGCACTGTCACTCACTGTTGGTGTGATGAGGTCAATGCGAAGCGCCATCAGCTTGTCGCCCAGTCCACTTTGAGAATTGATGACCTCGGCGGTCATCCCGATACGCACTAAACCGGATGTCACAATCCCAAGCCCGGCGGGCTCACTTGT
>JBEEMN010000223.1:0-3945 GCA_041192625.1 Armatimonadota bacterium | reverse complement strand
GTGGGATGAGCTCTGCGGCTTTTCGACGCAAACCAATATTTACGAGACCAAGTCCGATGGCTGGCCAGAGGTAGGCCACAACCCATGGCCCATTTACCAGTGGGTGGTAGAGGAAGCCTGGCATTGTGTTCGTGAAAATCTGCTCACTTCCGGCGCCGACGTGGCGGGCTTCAAACGCTATGTCCTTGATGAACTGGCTAGTGTTTAGGAGAGAGCCGGGGCATCCGATGACAAAGGCTACACCCGTAATCAGCAGCGCTCCCAATAGCTCCGTGGCTTTACGCTCTTTCCGCAGAATCCAAGCGGTTAGCAGTGGAAACAGAGAAAGACCCGCGTTGTACTTTGTAGCGGCACCGAGTCCGCATGCGATCGCACCAATCGCTAGAACCTTGCTGTTTCCTGTTGCGTGGAATGCGATGGCTGCCCAAATGGTGACGGCTACCCAGAACGCCGCGGGGACATCGACGGTCGCAAAGTGCGCATGCTGCACCGCGAGAGGCATCACTGCGTACGTTGCGCCAGCGAGAAACCCGGCAGCTTTATTGCCGAGCCGGCGTGCAGAATCAAACACGAACCAGATGGTGGCGGTGCCGAGGACGGCGGTAAAGACACGTGCCGTGATGAGGGATTCTGCGGTGGGGGCGATTCCGGCCAGTGGCTTTGCGACGACCTTGAGGGTTTCTAGGATATGGATGAGCGTTCCGGCGGCGAGGAGATACCACTGACCATAGTTGTAAAAGCCATTGTCCAGCTTGCCAGTAAACACATTTAGGTCTAGGGCTGCGACAAGCACCTGGCTCTCATCCGGGTGGAATGACCAAAGCCTGCCGGGCGCTGGAACACCCCAGTCGATTCCAATGACACGGAGCAAAAACGCAGCCATCAAGAGAACTGCGAGCGGCAGCCAGGATGGCAAGGCAAGGGTTTGACGTTGCTTCACACCGCGGATTGTAGCATTCACGACACATCTCTATCTGGTGTGCGTGGTATTGTCACGAATGGGATTTCATCCCATCGGGATAGCCATTTATGTTGAGCCAGCAACCATTGGTGACGATTGAACCATCCAATCGCTTTCACGCAGCGGATCTTCTTGAGGTGTGGCACTACCGCGACCTCCTCGTCGAGCTGATGAAGCGCGACATCCGGCTTCGCTACCGCCAGACCGCCCTCGGTGTGATCTGGGTTGTCCTCCAGCCGCTTCTAGGCGCCATCATTTTCAGCGTTGTCGGTAAGGCTGCGCGGCTTCCGGTCGGCGATGTCCCGATGCTGGCCTATTCCTTCGCAAGCCTCCTCGCATGGAACCTCTTTCAAGCTATCCTGACGAAGAGCGGCAACTGTCTCGTTGGAAACACACAGCTCGTCAGCAAGATCTTCTTCCCAAGGCTTATCCTCCCGCTGTCCGTGGTTCCCGGTGCCCTCCTCGATGCCCTCATCGCAACCGCTGTGTTCGCCGTCATCGCCGTAATCCTCGGTGTGAAGGCAACTGCGATGCTCGTGTTGTTTCCACTGGGGATGCTTGGAATTATGCTCCTTGCGATAGGAGCAGGCATTCTGGTTTCAGCATTGACGGTGCCATACCGGGATGTTCAACACATTCTTCCGGTGATGGTGCAGCTTCTCTTCTGGGGCTCGCCCGTTATCGTTCCGGCATCCCTCTACACCGGCAAACTGGTTTGGTTTATGCTCCTCAACCCGATGTCCGGTTACCTTGAGCTGGTGCGTGCATCCCTATTGGGAACGCCGCTCCCAAGTGGAAACCTGCTTGCAATCTCCGTTGGTACCACCATCGTGATGCTCATAACTGGCATCACCGTCTTCCGCAGCATGGAACGGACCTTTGCCGACATCATCTAACGTGCCGGTGAAGTCGCTGCGCGTTTTAATGGTGTCATCTGCGCTGCCCCCCGTCGTGGATGGCATCGGGGACCACGCGGCGCTTATGGCAGAATCCCTCGCGGCGATGGGCCACTCCGTGACTTGCCTCGTCCCCAGTGGAACCAATTACGCCGACATCCAAGGAGTCGCGATAAAGCCATCGTGGAGTCCAAAGGTCGCCACCTCCGTCATCGATGCCATTGTTGAGGCCGTACGCGGTGGCATCGATGTTGTCCACATCCACTACAACCCGTTTTGCTATGGCAAATGGGGGCGGAATCTTGCACTGCTTTCGCTCCGCAAGCGCATCATGGCTGTCTCTCCAGCGATCAAGCTTGCAGTGATGATTCATGAACGCCACGTACCGCTCTGGCCATGGCGATTTACGATTATGTCTGCTTGGCAGCGTCCGATGTACGCATCAATTCTAAAACAAGCCGACCAGGTCTTTGTCTCAACTGGCCCGTGGATGAACGATATCGAGCACATGGTTCGCCCGGGAGTGGATGTTACCTGTGTTCCGATAGGCTCCAGTGCAGGCCAGCCTCGCATTTCACGAACCGAGGCACGGGCTCAAAGAAATCTGCCGGATGATGTCACCGTCGTTGGCGTTTTTGGGATGCCGCATGTTTCCAAAGGCGTGGATGGCCTGGCAGCTATCCTCTCGAAAACTGCCGCTGAGGTTGGCCCGTTGACGCTACTAGCGGTTGGGGGGATTGGCAAATCGATACCCGATGGCATCCCTGGAGTGACAGTTGTACGAACGGGTATCCTTGATGCCCGCGGCGTTTCGGATGCATTTATGTGTCTAGATGCGTTTTTGTGTCCATTCTCCGATGGTATTTCAACCCGGCGGTCATCCATGACGGTCGCACTTGCGCATGGAATCCCGGTTGTCTCGAACGTTGGAGATAGCACCGTCGCACTGTTTGAAGAGGGGGGCGAATACGTCTCTGCATTCACATTGGCAGCCGACACATCTGAGAGCGCGCTTACCGCCGCACTCACCAAGCAGCTCTCTAACCGTCACGACTGGGACCGGCGCTCACATGCGGCGCGTGCTTTGTACCGAGATGTCTTCAGCTACGAAGTCACCGGGATGTTGGTTGGTGAGAAGCTTTTGAACCTTTGTTAAAGGTTCACCAAGACAATGGCACCAATCTAAGGCGGTTTTTAGCCGCGTGGTGATGGACATCGCTTAGTAGTACATCCACCAACAATTTGGGAAATTTCTCTCATTCCACTTTCCGGGGACGGCTTCCATTTGCGAGTAGAATGGCAGGCGTGTTGCACATCAACACGATATTCGTATCAGGAGCATTCATTGGAACTACGCCGCATCGCTATCAATAAAATCGTCGAGGACCCGGATCAGCCCCGGAAGGTTTTTGATGAAACCGGACTTGCTGGGCTTGCGGATTCCTTGCGCCAACACGGGGTGCTCAACCCAATCACCGTCGTGCCACTCGCGGGTGTGGATGCGTACCGAATCGTCACTGGCGAGCGACGCTGGCGCGCAAGTCAGCTCGCGGGTCTCGATGAAGTTCCTTGTCTGGTACGGCCAGCGGATGCCATCGATCGCCGAAGCGAACAGCTGATCGAAAACCTCCAGCGGGAAGACCTCGCGCCAGTAGATAAAGCCAACGCGATCAAGATTCTCAAACAAGAAATCCAAGGGACGAATAAAGAAGTCGCGCAGCGTCTTGGTCTGTCTGACCGGATGGTTGGACATCTCCTTGATCTCCTTGACCTCCCGGAAGCTATCGCCGAACAGGTTGTCTCAAGCCCAAACCGCCCAGCGGATGGCCAGATCACCGAAAAGCATGCACGCTTTTTGCGCCAGCTAAATGAAGAGCCTGAGCTTCAGGAACGTGTTGTGCAAAAGGTGCGCGGGGAAAAGCTGTCATCCGATGACACCGCTCGCGTAGCCCGTGCAGTACGCGATTTCCCAGAGCTTGCGGATCGCATCTTGGATGCCGATATCGCTGAAATTCCTGTTATCACAGGTCGTATTTCGACAACTGCGCCGAGCCCTGCGGGTGCGATGGCTGGAATCGCCGAGCGAAT
>JBEEMN010000222.1:0-3955 GCA_041192625.1 Armatimonadota bacterium | reverse complement strand
GTACGGCAACGGCTTTTTCGGGTCGGTCGAGAGGCGGACACCTGCGTATTCAGGCCCAAGGTAGCTTGCGCCATGTGTCCAGGCACCGCCGCAGCAGTCGCCCGTCGGGGTTCCGAGAACAACAAATTCCGGGAGGTTTTCATTGAGCGTCCCAAGTCCGTAGGAAGCCCAGCTCCCAATCGTTGGGTGGGCGCCTTCGCGTACATGCCGGCCGGTTTGAAATGTCAGCTGCGCTCCGTGGTCATTGTCTACGGTCCAAAGGCTGCGGACAACAGCGAGGTCATCTGCGCAGGTGCCGATTTCCTTAAACCAATCACCCACTTCCAGCCCACATTTCCCGTAGCGTTGATAGCCCGTTTGCAGTGGCATGATGACCTTGCGGTTACCGTGATTTGGATTGCCAGACTGTATTTTGGCTCCCACTTTCTTGGGGTCTAGAACATCTGCGTAAGGGGTTTCTTCGATGGACTTGCCAGCGTACTTATTCAGCTCCGGTTTGACATCAAAGCTCTCGAGGTGCGAAACACCGCCGCAGAGAAAGATCCAGATGACGGTTTTTGCCTTGGGCTTTGCAGCTGAGCGACCACGGTCGATCTTGCTCTGCCATCCGGCGGGCGGCGCGCCAAGGCTGCTCTTCGCCAGCATCGCGCTGAGGGCAAGGCCCGTAAATCCCATCCCGGTATCGGTCAGGAACGAACGCCTCGAAACACCCTGACAGGCGGTGGGTTGATGTGTGGACTTTGGTTGCATCATGGGTTTCTTCCTGTCACGTTAGCGAATCGTTACGAATTCGTGGTGATTGATGAGAACGGCGACAAGGTTTTCAAGGCGTCGCAAAAGCGCCGGTGATGCACCCGGTGTAGCTCCAGCGACTGGTTGCTCCGATGCCATAAAGCCTAGGCATTCGACAATCTCATTTGGAGTTGGTTCACGGGTAAGCGTTGCGATAAAGGCATCCCGGATTGCTGTAAAAACGTGCGTTTTCTCGGGCAGCTTTGCATAAATGCCTGCAGCGAGTGTTCGCGCCTCGCGCAGGGCAAGCTTTGAGTTTGCCATCGCAAGGGCTTGCTGTGGGAGGATGCTTTGTTTGCGCTCATAGCACTCGGTCACCGATGGGCCATCGAAGACCTTGATAAATTCGGCTTCTTTTTCCGGTGCACTGCGGAGGTAAATGCTACGTCGCTTGGTTTCGAGCGCCAGATTCTGGTCAATTTCAGCCCCGCCCTGTGTCCTGTCCAGCTGGCCACTTACTGCCAATATGGCATCCCGGACACCCTCTGCCTCAAGCCGACGCGGTGCAAACCGCCAGTAACTGACGTTGTCTGGATCGCGCTGCAGCATTTTCGCCGATGGGCGTGAGTCCCGCTGATAGGCTGCCGAAAGCATGATTTCACGGTGCAACCGCTTCATGTCCCAGCCGCTGTCCATAAAGCTGCGGGCGAGATAATCAAGCAGCTGCCCCTGCTCTACCGCCTGGCTGTTGTGACCAAAATCAGCCACACTTGGGGCGAGAGCGGTGCCAAAATGCCGCATCCAGACGTGATTTACAATGACGCGTGCCGTGAGCGGGTTACGCTTATCCGTCAGCCAGGCAGCAAATGCGGTGCGCTTTCCCGTGGACTCTTTCGGTAATGTCTGAAGTCGCTTTGTATAGGCTGTGTCTGGGTCGGTTGTGGACTTCGCCTCTGCCGCTGCAACATCCTTTTCCAGCTGTGTAACAGTCGCCTGTGCCGCCGGCTTGTCTTTCTCAGCCGAAGCCGCGAGGCGTTTTCGGGCATCAAACAAAGCAATCCGCGCATCCGTGAAGCGCTTGTAGCGCTCGAGGCGAACGATTCCCTTTGCCGCTGCGACCCATGATGGGCTGGATTTGTCCCCGGTCAGCTCAATGTTCTCGATTACCCGTTGGGCATCAAAAATTTGAAGATCGACCTGTGCCTGAAGAAAGACCAGCTGCGCGCGCGGATCATTTTTATCGGCGAGCTGTGCGGCGGCGAGCTTCTTTTGGAGACCTGTCCGGGTTTCATCGATGACAAACGATGCCAGCTCCGGGTGCACAGCAACAACAGGCAGAGTGACTGGCTTGACGCCGATTTCGCCTCCCAGAAACGCGGGAAGCCCGGCAGTGAATGCGCGTGATTTGTCGGGATTACGGTCATCCCCGCGTGGGAACAAGTACGTCGCCGCCGTCATATCGGCATCATAGGCGCGTACAAGGGCGGTCTTTGTGGTGTCAGGCTCGCCCGGAATCCGCTCGGTTCGCACGTTGTAATTCTCAAAGATGGCGCGGAAGCGGTAGTAATCTGTCTGCTGGATGGGGTCATACATATGCGAATGGCATTTTGCGCAGTGCATCGTGATGCCCAAGAACGCCTTGGATGTATGGTTGACGGTGTCTTCCATCCAGGCCTCGCGGCTGAGGAGTTTGTAGTTACGTACAAGAAACCCGGTTGCGCGGAGGGCGTTTTGGTCAGTTGGAGCGACTTCATCCGCGGCCAGCATGAGGGTGACCATCCGGTCGTACGGCATATTGCCATTCAGCGACTCGACAATCCAATCACGCCAGCGCCAGATATGCGGCTGCGAGTCGCGGACCTGGCCACCATCATTCCAGCCGGCCCAATCGGAGTAGCGCCAGATGTCCATCAAGTGGCGTCCCCAGCGCTCGCCGTACGTGGGGCTTGCGAGGAGGCGATCGATCAGGCGTTTGTAGGCATCCGGGCGGGTATCGGCAAGAAATGCCGAGCGTTCGGAGGGGGTTGGCGGGAGCCCCGTGATGTCCATTGTTGCGCGGCGAAGGAGCATTTCCTTGGGTGCGGCGGGGTTTGCGGTGATGTCGCGTTCGGTTTGGTATCGGGTTAGGAGGGAGTCGATGGATGTCTTGGATGGTGGTCGAGCCGGGACCGCTTTGAATGGCCGGAAGGCATAGTCGCTGGTCCGGAAGGAGAGTGAGAGCTGTTTAAGGTTGGCATCCGTGAGCTGGACACGGGTCGGCCGCTCGGATGCGTTAGCAGGGCTTGTTCCTGCGAGGAGTTCGAGCTCATTGGATGTGCCATCGCGGTCGGTGTCTTCGGTAGCGATTTTTGCGAGCCGGGTTTCGATGTCACTGGAGCCGAGCGCAGCGAGGCGGGCGCCGAAGGCATTGTGTGGGATGTCAACAAGGCGCGTCGGCATATAGATGCCGGGGTCGGATGTGTGACACGTAATACACGATGCGCTTGCTTTTGGCAGGAGGCGTCCGTAGCGATCGATGAGCGCGGCTTTATGGGCTGGGGATGCCAGCGTTGCACTTGCCGAGCAAATGGCGATGACAGCGGCGAGAAGCGTTTGGGTTAATCTGGCTGGAACCGGCATCATTGCACTCCAACAGCGTTTTGCAGATTGTACCGGAGGCGTGTGCACAGGATGGGTTTTCCAGCTGTGTTGGGGGATGTCGCCGCATAGAAACCTACTCTGGTCACTTAGCTTCACATTTATATAAAAGAAAAAACTCCCGAATGCCTGCTCGTTGCGTCGCATGGAAACCACATGCACGGCGGCACCGGAAGTCAATCCCTAACCGTTAGACTTAGTAATCTGTCGGTTTAACATCAGGGCTCTGAAACAATACCGAGATGACACCCGTCATCATCGCTTCCAGATCCTTAAGTAGGTTCAGCATATTCACTCTCTCCTTTCCAAATACTTGCCAGCTATGGCAGTTGGAATTCGACAGTGAATTAGCTTCCAAGTATTCGTACCACAAGATGTGTGCGCGGGTTCCCGTTATGCGAATTGCGATGGCTGATAGTGCAATTAGTGCAGGCAAACCGCTGACCAACGGTGCGCAGGATACGGATGACGCATTTTCATTTATTTTCGTGTGCAACTAACATCCGCATTGGCATGGAGGTTGCTCTTTACAAAGACATCCACGGGTTCGGTCAAATATTCCGGCAGACCGGGCCCGTGGCTCCCC
>JBEEMN010000221.1:0-3965 GCA_041192625.1 Armatimonadota bacterium | reverse complement strand
TCCGATGTATTGCCAGCTGGATTACTGCAAGGAGGGAGCGAGTAATGTCTGAGTTGATTAACTCACCCGTGTGGCGCGACTTGTTTGTCAACAGTGCGGACAATATTCCTTGGTATGCAGAGTTTGTCCGGTCGTTGCTACGCTTTGTCATTGCACTCGCTGGCGGACTTGGAAGCGTCCCTATTCTTGTATGGCTTGAACGCCGCTTACTCGGATTCTGGCAGGGACGTCTCGGTCCAAACCGTGTTGGTCCATTTGGCTTGCTGCAGCCGTTAGCAGATGCGCTCAAGTTGATGATGAAGGAAGACATCACGCCGACAAACGTGGACAAAACCCTTTATTACCTCGCGCCTGCAATTGCACTCGTCCCTGTCATTTGTAGCTTGACCGTTTTGCCGTGGAATAGCTCATCGGATTGGGGAGCGGTTGCCCCGCACCTCAATGTTGGAATTCTCTTCCTACTTGCAGTGGCATCCATTGAAGTCTATGGAGTAATTCTTGCTGGATGGTCATCCAATAACAAGTACTCGCTGCTTGGTGGCCTACGTGCGTCCAGTCAGGTGATTTCATACGAGCTTGGCATGGGTCTCAGCATCATCGCTGTGCTTTTGATGACCGGAACGCTCGCGATGCAGGAGCTTGTTCACAGCCAGACGATCGCGACCAATGTTCCGATTCCTGATTCCAACTACTCAGTGTGGACACAGTCCGTGTCGGCAGGCTTTTGGAACTGGAACATCTTCAAGCTCTTTCCTTTCGGTCTGGTCGCTGCAGTTGTCTATATGATCTCGATGATTGCTGAAACCAACCGTGCACCATTTGACCTTCCTGAAGCAGAGACCGAACTTGTCGCGGGTTTCCATACGGAGTACACATCGTTCAAGTTTGCGATGTTCTTTATGGGCGAATACGCAAACATGATGATCGTGTCTGCGATCTGTGTCACTCTGTTTCTGGGTGGCTACACAGCTCCGTGGGGAATTCTCGGACAGCTGCCGGCATCCTGGACATTCTTTCCGTCTTCTGTGTTGAACTTCGTCAACCATGTCGTGATCGCGCCAGCGTGGCTCTTCATCAAGCTCTACACACTGATCAGCTTCTTCATCCTTGTACGTGCAAGTCAACCAAGACTTCGTTACGACATGCTGATGCATTTTGGTTGGAAAGTCTTGCTACCGACAGCGCTGGCCAATGTGGTGCTTGTTGCAACATCGATGGCACTACAACAGCAGTTTGGTGCACTAGGGCACTTTATTGCAGTTGGAATCGCTGGCTGTTTGGCAACGATTGTTCTATGGGTTGCATATCTGCATTGGAAGGCTCGCAAATCAGGGGATGAAGCAAGCCGCCTCCCAATACGTCGTGAGAGTGTTGTTCGGGCGATTGCTGCCCGGATGCCGGTGGAGGACTAGTCGATGTCAGAATTCTGGTCTGATGTGCGTCAGATAGCATCTGAGGTGCTCGCTCCATTTCAAGGGATGGCGCGTGTTGGTGTCAAGATTATCGAGCCGACAACGGTTTTGTCCTATCCTGAGTTTCGTCGGCCTATGGGACGGAGAGCCCGATGGCGCCATGTACTAAACCGCTATGACAATGGCATGGAAAAGTGCATCGGATGCTCCCTTTGCGCTGGCGCATGTCCCGCAAATGCCATTCTTGTCGTAGCCGGTGAGAACACAGATCAAGACCGAAAGAGTCCTGGCGAGCGTTTTGCCGAGCGGTACGAAATCAATATGCTTCGGTGTATCTATTGTGGCTTCTGTCAGGAATCCTGCCCGACGGGTGCGATTGAGCTCAAGGACATTTTTGAGCTCGCTGAGGATAGCCGTAAAAAACTCATCTACACCAAAGAAATGTTGCTGGTCCCAGACCCTCAGCTTGAGAGGATTGACTGATGCGTACATTTACAAGTGACGTGACGCATAAAAGGATTGTGTTATGACACTCCAGGCACTTCTTTCTGGTCAGGGCTTGATGTTCCTGTTTTTCGCTGTAGCTGCGATTGCGAGTGGATTACTGGTTGTCATCCTACAAAATCCATTGCGTGCTGCACTGAGTCTGGTAATCAACCTGTTTAGTGTCGCTGGTTTGTACTTGTCGTTGAATGCGTACTTCCTCGCGACAGTGCAAGTGATTGTTTACGCTGGCGCGATTATGGTTCTGTTCTTGTTTGTGATCATGTTACTAAACATGGGACAAGCCAATATGAACACCAGCTATCGTGGTGTGCGCACGATCATCGCGTTTTCATCCGCCATCGGATTTGGTGGACTTATGTCCGCTGTCGCACTCAAAGGGCAACCGGATGTCATGCTGCCTGCCGATGCAATTGTTACTGGCTCTCCTGCCGGTAGCGTAGAGGGGATTGGTAAGGTGTTGTACAACCCAAACCTTCCTTGGTTGTTTGCATTCGAGTGGACGAGTTTCCTGTTACTGGTCGCAGTCATCGGTGCCGTTGTGCTTGCCGGGAATAGACAGCAACCCTCGGAGGATAAGGCCTGATGTCCATACCCTTGAACTATTACATCGTGTTGTCGATGATTCTCTTTTCACTGGGGATTGCTGGTGTAACGACGCGTCGTAATCCGATTCTTATCTTTATGAGCATCGAGCTCATGTTGAATGCCGTAAATCTCTCATTGATTGCATTTGGTCGGTATCTTGGCGATGCTGGTGGTCAGATGTTGACGATTTTTGTGATGGCAGTTGCGGCAGCCGAAGTTTCCGTAGGACTTGGGATATTGATTGCAATCTTCAGAACGAAGGACAATGTAGATGTTGATGTCCTCAACGGATTGAAAGGGTAAGAATCACGATGTCAACCATATTGTGGTTAGTACCGCTCATCCCGCTCATTGGTGCCATTATCAACGGTACCATTGGGTCTAAACTCGGAGAACGACTGTCCTCGGGTATTGCCATTGTCAGTGTCATTGCTGCCTTTATCGCCGCGATTGCTGTTGTTAGTGGAGTTAGCAGCAGTCCTGGACATTTTGTCGAATCCAATGCAGTTGCATGGATGTCTGTTCCAGGGACCCCGCTTTCCATTCCGTTCAGCTTCCATGTTGACCCTCTCAATGGGGGAATGCTCCTCGTGATTACGGGAGTTGGAGCGCTCATTCACATTTATAGCGCTAGCTATATGCACGGGGACAAAGGCTATTCACGGTATTTTGCCTATCTGAACTTGTTCGTGTTCTTTATGGCAGTGCTTGTGATGGCTGGCAATTTGCCGCTCCTCTTCGTGGGCTGGGAGGGTGTGGGGCTAGCTTCGTATCTCTTAATCGGCTTTTGGCAAGAGAAGTGGTCTGCAACACAAGCGGCCAAGAAGGCGTTCATCGTCAACCGCATTGGTGATGTTGCATTATTGATTGCTATGTTTATGCTGTACCGGGAGTTCAAAACTCTCAACCTGTACGGAGAGACTGGAATCCTTACACAGCTGACCGCGTCATCTGCATTCCATGTTGAGACCGGAGTAGCGACGGCGATCGCATTGCTTCTATTCGGTGGTGCTGCTGGCAAAAGTGCGCAGCTGCCGCTGTTTGTATGGCTCCCAGATGCGATGGAAGGTCCGACACCGGTTTCTGCTTTGATCCACGCTGCTACGATGGTAACGGCAGGTATTTATCTGGTTTGTAGGTTTCATCTCCTCTTCGAGATGTCGCCGCTTGCAATGCAGGTTGTTGCATGGACCGGTGGACTCACCGCATTAGTTGCCGCATGTGCTGGAGTGGCTCAGTGGGACATCAAGAAGGTGCTCGCTTACTCCACAGTGTCTCAGCTCGGACTAATGTTCGTTGCCTGTGGCTGTGGTGCGTTCACTGCAGCAATGTTCCATGTAACGACGCATGCATTCTTCAAGGCGCTTTTGTTCCTTGGGGCAGGTGCCGTGATTCATGCACTGCACGGCGAGCAGGACATGCGTAAGATGGGTGGTCTTGCCACAAAGATAAAGTCAACAC
>JBEEMN010000220.1:0-3977 GCA_041192625.1 Armatimonadota bacterium | reverse complement strand
GGCGTATTTATTATTGATTTGCCCGATGAACAGAATCATCGGGGCAATCAAGCCAGCACTGGTCTTAAGCAGATTCATACCGGGTGATTATTGGCGAGGCAAAGCGTCAACATCAGGCTAGGGCTGCAGAGATTCCATTGGAAACTCTGATTAGATATCCGTGGAGCATGAGTGGGTTTGCGATGTCATCCACGGTCACGGATTCCCCGGCAGCCATCCGTCTAAGGACAGCCCACAGCTGCTCCTCGCAAGTCGCAAGGTCGCCCTTGTATTCATCGAGCGAACCCGCGAGGGCGTTGCGATCGAACGGCTCCCCCATTTGAATGTCCATCAGCGCTTCTTGGGTCTCAAGTATCCGTGCAAACAATTCAGCGGGTGGTTGCTGATGTCGAAGGTCATGCAGCTGCACGTTGAATGTGTTTTTCAGAATGTAGGTCGCACGCGAAAAGACATCGGTCAGCCGCTTTGCGGCATCCGAGACAAGCATACTTGCGAGCTCGGCATCCGCCTGTACTTCTGAACCTGCAGCTGCAAAGCGATCGGGGTGATACTTGAGCGTCAGGCGGCGTGCTGCCGCGCGCAGTTCATCTGCGGATGCATCGATTCCCACTCCAAGGATAGTAAAGCAGTCATCCTGCGGACTGGGAAACACTGTGTTCACTTGAGAGTAAACGATGTTCCGCAGCCGCAGGAGCGGACGGCGAGTGGATTTTGAAAGGTGAAACCACCTTCCATCAGGTTCTTGATGTCGAAATCAAGGACGGTGCCTTGCAGATATTTTGCACTCTTGATGTCAATAACGAATGCGACTTCATCCTGTGTGTAGGTGACATCGAATTCATCATCGGGCTCGGTCTCCCAATCGATGACATAAGAGAGGCCAGAGCAGCCTCCGCCCCGAACACCGAGGCGGAGGAACTGTCCCTGCTTCCCAAGGCGTTCTTTTTGGCGGAGGACTTGTTTGATGGCACGTTCCGTCAGAACGACGGGTGCATCTGCAATGGCGGCTTCCATGGCTACGCGGTGATGCCGTTCTTTTGGCGGTAGTCGGCAATAGCAGCCTTGATGGCATCTTCAGCGAGAACCGAGCAGTGAATTTTGACAGGAGGGAGGGCTAGTTCTTCCACGATGTCCGTATTTTGCAGCTGAAGCGCTTCTTCCAGGGTCTTTCCCTTGACGAGTTCGGTGGCGAGGCTTGAGGATGCGATTGCAGAGCCACAGCCAAACGTCTTGAACTTTGCATCTTCAATCACGCCATCAGCGTTGATTTTGAGCTGCAGCTTCATAACGTCACCGCACTCAGGTGCGCCAACGATGCCTGTGCCTACGGTTGTGTCGGACTTGTCAAACGAGCCGACGTTGCGTGGATTGTTGTAGTGGTCGAGGACCTTGTCGCTATATGGCATTTTCTTTTTTCCTTATGGTTTCGTGTGAATCGATGTGTTGAAAAGCAACTAGTGCGGTTGCCACTGAACGGTTGAAAGATCGACGCCTTCGAGGTGAAGCTCCCAGAGTGGGGACATTTCGCGCAGGCGTGCAACTTCGGCGATAACCTTTTCAGTTACCCATTCGACTTCTTCAGGCTGTGTAAAGCGTCCGAGGCCGAAGCGAAGCGAGCTGTGTGCAAGCTCATCCCCGACGCCGAGGGCCTTGAGAACGTAGGATGGCTCGAGGGATGCGCTTGTACAAGCGGATCCGGATGACAATGCGACATCACAGAGGCCCATCAGGAGGCTCTCCCCTTCGACAAAGCCGAATGAGATATTCAGCAGTCCAGGAAGGCGATGTTCGCGGCTGCCATTCACCTGGCATTCAGGAATTTCTTGAAGAAGGCGGGCTTCCATGGCATCGCGTAGAACCTGAAGACGCGCGGCATCGGAGGCCATTTCAGCTTGGCAGAGCGCGGCGGCTTCGCCGAAACCGACGATACCCGTGACGTTCAGCGTTCCCGAACGGAAACCGCGCTCATGTCCACCACCATCGATTTGCGCGGACAAGCGAACACGTGGCGAGCGGCGGCGCACGTATAGGGCACCGATTCCCTTTGGCCCGTACATTTTGTGTGCAGTAAACGATGCCAGATCGATACCAAGCGCTTCGACATCGAATGGGATCTTCCCAACAATCTGTGTCGCATCGGTGTGGAAGATGATTCCGCGTTCCTTGCAGATGGCGCCGATTTCAGCGATGGGTTGCAGAACACCAATCTCGTTATTAGCCGCCATCACGGAAATCAGAATTGTTTTATCCGTGATTGCTGCCTTCAGTTCATCGAGACAAATCAGACCATTGTCATCAACTTCAAGGTAGGTGACGGTCTTACCGGTGGACTCGAGGTGCTTGCATGTATCGAGGACGGCCTTGTGTTCCGTGACAACGGTGATGATGTGATCACCTTTTTCGGCATACATTTCTGCGATGCCTTTGATGGCCAGGTTGTTTGACTCCGTGGCGCCGCTGGTGAAGACGATTTCACGTGGGTCAGCACCGATCAGGGATGCGACTTGGGCACGTGCCTTGTCAACAGCCTCTTCGGCAGCCCATCCAAATGGGTGTGACTTGGATGCAGCATTTCCGTAGGCGTTGCTAAAAAACGGAATAATGGCTTCCACGACGCGAGGATCCGTCCGTGTGGTTGCATTGTTATCAAGGTAGATGGGCAGAGTTACGCTCATTGGTTTGCTTTCATGGTTTGGAATTCGTTGCCGCCACGGGAGCGAGGCTTAGCATTGTTGAATCGGCATAGCGATCGCCGAGGTGGTTGTAGTCGGTACGCATCACATCGGCCAGCGATGTCTCAGCAAGCAGTCGAGCAAGCTCGCTTTGGATACGTGAGAGGGGTCCACGGAGGTGGCATTTGGAGGCCTGCGGACATCCGCCACTGGTTTCCCAGCACTGCGCGATTGCAAGAGGACCATCCACGGCTTCGACAACTGCGCGCACTGAAATATTGATGGGCTCACGGATGAGGCGATACCCGCCGGTTGGCCCGGCCATTCCATCTACGAGGCCAGCCTTCGCAAGCGTCTGCATCACCTTTGCTAACATTTCAACCGGAATTTCATAATATGCTGCGATACGGGCTGGACCTACGCGCTCACCGTCCGGCTTGGATGCCAGAAATGACAGCGCAAGGAGTGCGTAATCTGCTTTCTTGGTAAAGGTGAACATTGCCCGAGTCCTTCGCGAAACCCACCTGAATCACCGACTGTTGTAATCACCGATTGATTTCATCCGTATATTACCCGCTTGGTATTGGTTTTTCATCTGGGAGGTGTTCCTGCTGAGCGAATATTCCAAGGGTAGAAGTCACGAATTTGGAAGCCTGTTATTTGCACCTAAATTCTGCCCCGTGCTATACTTTGGATGTATCAGACTGTGAGATTGCACCGCCTGCGCCTTTGGGTAGCCTCTGGATGTCAGGTGAGGGTTTCATGTGTGTGGTAAGCGGCATTGTGCACTGGCCTTGCGGTTTGAACCGATGGCCCAGAAGAGGGATATGCACGTATGGCAATGACGGCGAAGAAGTCGGTTGTCGACATCCTGTTGGAGAAGCGTCTGATTACTGCTGAACAAGCAGAGCAGGCCCGTGCCGCAGGTGGTGACGTTCGTAAGTTTTTGACAGACAAAGGTTTCGCTGTCGAAACAGATATATACGCGGCCTGGGCAACATCCGAGGGTCTACCATTCGTCGACCTGAACAAGCACAAGCCGGAGTCGTCTGCGCTTAACGTTGTGCCTCAGGCAGTTGTTGAAAAACACAACGCCATCCCCGTCCGCAAGCAAGAGAATGTTCTTTACGTTGCGATGGTGGATCCGCGGAACATTGTCGCAGTGGATGACATCCGTGTCGCATCCAAGCTCAATGTCCGTGCAGTCGCTGCTGCCCCCGGTGACATCGCAGCTGCGATCAAGGCAAACTATGCAGGGTCCGTCTCCGCTGTAACGACAACGGCTGTCTCTAACACTGGAGTGAC
>JBEEMN010000219.1:0-4003 GCA_041192625.1 Armatimonadota bacterium | reverse complement strand
GTTAAACCTCACCCGAAATGAGGCGGACACCCGGGATCTCCTCCAAGAACTCTTCGTCTCGCTGGCTCGACACCCGGATCGGATGGCTGGGGTGCGGGTTCCTCGCGCCTTCCTGTTTCGCTTGGCTCACAACTTGGCTATGGATCACCTCCGGAGCCGAAACTCTCGAGACCGGGCCCATGAGGCGGCGGGGCAGGCACGAATCGATCTGTTCAACCTTCCGGCCAACCCCGATGACGCCGCCTATGCCGAGGCGTTGAGCGCCGCCCTCGGCGAGTTGCCGCCCGACCAACGTGCCGTGGTCCATTTGAAACTCTGGGAAGGCATGACCCTGGAGTCCATCGGTCAAACTCTAGAGATCTCCCCCAACACCGCGGCCAGCCGCTACCGCTACGGCTTGGAGAAACTGCGCCTCTTGCTGCGCCCGCTCTACGATCAGCTGGGCGGTACAGACACGGATTACTTTGACTCGGCAAGTGGGCTGCGCGGCCGCAAAGGCTCGCTGTATGAAGGCGGAATCAGGGTGCCCGCCATCATCTCGTGGAAGGGTCGCATCACTGCTGGCCAGTCCACTGACACCCTCTCCGGATTTGAAGACTGGGTCCCGACGCTGCTTGAGCTCCTAGATGCATCCGAGGCCACACCAAAGAACATCGATGGTGTCAGCCATGCAAATGAGCTCCTCGGAAAGCCAAGCAAGCATAGAAAGCGCTTTCTGTACCGTGAGTTTGCGGGCTATGGAGGCTGGCAGGGTGTCTGGCACGACCGTTTCAAAGCAGTGCGTAACAACCTCGACAAAGGACCTCAGACATGGGAGCTTTACGATCTACGCGAAGACCCGCGTGAGCTCACAAATGTCGCAGCAAAGGCACGCTTGGTTGTCTCAGATTTTGATAGCTACGCAAACCGCCAGCATAAGCCAAGCAAGGACTTTCCGCTTAAGGGGCTGGGGGATAAGGCGCAGTAATCCGGTGGGCATCCACCAGAGCCGATGCCAGTTTTTAACAACGTTGCACAGGACACAACCGGCACAACCCGGCAGGAATCCAGTACCCCATTCGGGAATACGAACATCTGACAAACAAACGGGTAACAACCCCGTGGGAGAGAACATTTTATGTGGAGTTTGATCGCCGCCATCACTGCCGCCGCACTACCCATCCAGCCAGCTCAGGATGATGTCCCTAACTTCTGGGTCCGTCCAGGCTACAAGGTAACCATCGCCGCCGAACAACCCGGAACCCGCTTCCTCGAATTCGATGACAAGGGAACCCTGTTCATCAGCCGCCCAAATCCAGGCGAAATCCGTGCGTTTGTCGACAAAGACAAAGATGGTCTCTATGAGACATCCACGGCATTCGTCACCGGAAAGCCTACCGTCCACGGGATGGCATTCGAAGGCGGATGGCTTTGGTATTCCCAGTCCGGCGAAGTACACAAGGCGCGCGACACGAACAATGATGGCATCGCCGATGAAGACATCACCGTAATTAAAGACCTCCCAAATGGCGGCGGTCACTGGTGGCGTGCGCTGGAAGTCACCGCGGATGCTATTTATACAGGCATCGGGGATGCGGCAAACGCAAGCGATATGCGTGCAACCGACCGCCAGAAGGTCTGGAAGTTTGCCAAGGATGGCACCGGTAAGACACTCGTCGCAGGCGGTCTCCGAAACACGGAAAAGCTCCGCATGCGCCCTGGCACCACCGACCTCTGGGGCGTCGACCACGGCTCTGATAAGTTTGGCGATCCATACGGCGAAACGCCAGGCAACACACCGATCTCAAACCTCAACCCGACCGATGAGTTCAACCTCTACGCCGGCGGTAAGTTTTACGGACATCCGTTTATCATGGGCTACGGCGTCCCACGCCCCGAGTTCAAGGACATGCCCGACTTGCTGAAGATCGCGGCGGAAACCATCACTCCAGGCTGGAACTTCCCTGCACACTCTGCATCGAACTCCTTCTGCTTCGTGGCTAAGAAGACGCACTTCCCGGCTGACCACTACGCGGATGCATTCATTGCTCACCATGGCAACAGCGGCGGAACCACTCTGCGTGCGGGCTACTCGGTTGACCGTCTCCTCTTTGACAAAGAAACCGGAAAGCCTTACGGGTTGCTCCCAATCGTCAAGTGCCTCGATAAGGACAACAAGCCGCTTGGTCGTCCACTTGACTGTACAGAAGCTCCGGATGGCTCCATCCTCTTCGCAGATGATGCCGCCGGCGTCGTTTACCGAATCAGCTACACGGGTGCAAAGAAGTAACCCAAAGAGTGCCGCATGGGGTCTTTCCTGTGCGGCACTCGCATTTTCACTGCTCAGTCCCCCAGCCAATGGGGAACAAAACGTAGTGGCCAACATGCAGGTGCTTCCGCTCCGCGGCGCGATTAGCCTCTACGACAAAGCGTGTGTCCGCTGCCACGGTCCCGGTGGGTCCTTCTACGGATCGGAACTCGGCAAAGGCAAAACTGCTGCCCAGCTGCGAAAAATAGTCTGGGAGATGTGCATCGCGCAAGGCGGGCTTACGGTTTCGCAGCGCGAAATCGATGCGATGACGGCCTACCACCGCTCGATTATGAAGAGTGAGCCCTTCGTCGAAGTCATCGCCATGACAGCAAAAAACATCACTGGTGAGGCAACACCAGGCACCACGATTCAGCTTGAAACCAGAGGACGTTTGGCCCCTGTGACCATCACAGAAAACCGCTGGATCGCGACGCTGGACACAACCAAGCCAACCCACATCATTGCCACCTTAAATGGCAAAACAAGCCGTTTACCCGTCGGGCTCGGCAAGTTTACACTCCATCAACCATAAGCCGTTAGCGCTTGGTGGATGCCACCTCAGCCGCATCATCGGTTAGCGTTACTGCCGGCGAGACTGGCTGTTGCTGGCTCATGAGAGTGCGTTCTTGACACCCCTTGATCATCGGCAAAACGATACCAAGGATGACTGCGCCACCGATGGCACAGATTGGTTGCCAGATGGTTGCAAGTGTATGTTTTTCTTGGATCGTCGTTTGACTTTGCATCATTGTCCTCGCTGAAACTCCGCTAATGTCGGGGGAAACTGCAAGTCCTGTACCAATTTGGATTTGACTTTATGTGAACACTGGATTCTTAACAAAAAAGGACATCAAACCTGCCAAGAATACCCATGTGGAAAGTAGCACATTGGAGGAACTGAACCTTCCGGTAGGGCTTAACGGTCTATAAGAAATCAGTATGGATGGGAGTTTACAGCGGATGATAACAACACGGTTTACAACATTAATTGCTGGATTTTCCGTCATCGCGTGTGCGGGCATCGCTATCCAGACGCCTCCCAAAGCACCAGCCAAGGCTGCTCCGAATGCTGATACCGCCTTTTTTGAAGCAAAAATTCGCCCAATCCTGACGAAGGAATGTTTGCCTTGTCATTCGCGCAAGGCGGGTGCTGTGCAGGGTGGCCTCTCGATGGACACGCGGGTCGAGATGTTAACGGGTGCCAGCAAAGGACCATTGGTTGTTCCAGGCAAGCCAAAAGATAGTCTGTTAGTCCAAGTTGTCCGACATCTCCACCCAACGCTGAAAATGCCGCCTTCTGGAAAGCTGACCGAAACACAAATTCAGACGCTTGAAGCGTGGATAACCAAGGGCGCATTTGACCCACGCGGCTCGCAGCAGCAGGTTGTGACGCCGGAAACCAAGGAACAAAAGGAGTGGGCATACCGCAAACCTTTGCTTCCAGCGGTGCCAGCGGAAACAAATGGTGGCTGGGCATCCCTGCCGATCGATCATTTTGTCGCCATCGCACAGAAGCGCCACGGCCTTCAACCTGCGCCGTCTGCAAACGGTAAGCAGCTCCTCCGACGAATCGCGATGGACATCACTGGCATCATGCCAACCGCAGCCGAGCTCGATGCCTTTCCTGACAAGCCAACGCAAGCAGACATCCGCAAAGCGATCGATGGCTACCTTGCAAGCCAAGAATACGGCCGCCGCTGGGGACGGCACTGG
>JBEEMN010000218.1:0-4011 GCA_041192625.1 Armatimonadota bacterium | reverse complement strand
CATCGAGCGGTTCAAATCCGTTGCCATCCGGCGGTCGGCAATATTGATGAATGTGTCCTTATCAGCAATCACAGCCTGCGGCGGAAGCTGCTCACTCTGTGTCGTAAGGCCGGTCATTTTGCGCACCGCTGTCCCAATCGCCATAAACTCGATCAGACCATTTGAGAGCTGATAGACATAGGTCTTGACACCAACGACATCATCTGCGCCGCAAAGCTCTGCATCCGCTTTGACGCGCTTAATCGCATTCTCACGTGCCTCATAAATCAATGTAGACATCTCGGTGATCTCACCGCGTGCGAGGGACTTAAAGGCACTTCGGATACTGCCGACAAAGCCGAGTGAGTAAACACTGACGCCGAGCACGAGCTGGATGGGGAAGTAGCCCATCTTGATCACATTCCACATTTCCTCATTGGTGAGGTCGCTGGTGATGGGCTGTTTACGCGAGAGCTGCTCAAATGCCGGGTGGCGGCTGGCCGTCCCGACCATCACCATCTCTTGCATCCCAGACAGCGGAAGAATATTCGTCTTAATGCCAACGACAGCATTCGCTCCTGCAGCGCTTGCTTCTTCGGTGATACGCCATAGCGCACGGTGCCGCGTTTCGTTGAAGACATCGGAGAACTCCTTGACTTCTCCGCGCGCGAGGCTTTTGAGACCGCCCATGATACCGCCGCCGACGCCAATCGAATAGGCTACATTTCCAAAAACAAACTTGATGGGGGTAAATCCAGCATCGATTTGGCAAAACAATTCCTGGCCATCCGCGCTGCTGGAGAACAAAGGCTCGGCGGACTTCTGGCCATCGTGGTGCACACAGTTTCCGATAGACAGAAACTCCACATTGCCACCCTGCCACACGAGTTCGGAGTTCATCCCAGTGATGCCCGTGGCGCCGTGGTGCTTCGCTTCCCGCATCAGGCGCTCAACCGCAGCTTGTCGGCCTTCGTGGACAATAGATGTAACCTGCTCGACTTCGCCGCCGGTGAGGGTTTTTATGCCCGCTCCGATACCACCCGCAAACCCGATGGAATGAACTGAGTTCCCGACAACCAGCTCACCGGGCGCAAAGCCCTTTGCGTGCAAACAGTACATTTCATTCCCGGAGAGACCCGTTACGATCGTCATCGAAGCTCCATCCAATCCCGCACCGCATCAGTGCTTACGTACAGTGTACATCTCTTGCCATATGTCCGTTGACACCATACACTTGGGCTCAAATATTGGCAAACAATTGTTTGTTTTACGCCTTCCGGATTTGAAACGGAATGCCGATTATTGGATTGAAGGATCGATATAAACATGCAAATAGATGTAGTGGATTTACCAAAAATGCGTGCTGCGGCGCTGCGCCATGTGGGCCCGTATCAGCATATTGGCCCGGTGTTTGACAAGCTGGTCGGGATTGCGGTCGTGAGCGGATGGTTTACGCTTCCGGAGGCCTGCACGATGTTGGTTACCTACGACTGCCCTACGGATGTTCCTGCGACAGAGCTGCGTTCGGATGCGGCAGTTGTTGTGGGGGCGGATAGTGTGCTGCCCGTCGATGTCGATGAGCTGATTATTCCAGCTGGCAAGTATGTGCGCGGCGTTTACATTGGTCCGTATAGCGGGCTTGCGGATGCCTGGACAGCATTTAGTGATAGTGTCCGAGCTGCTGGCTATGCGATTGAAGGGTCAACGGCATTGGAGATGTATGTCAGTGATCCGCGGAGCTGTCCGGTGGATGAGCTGCGTACGGAGCTCTATTTGCGCCTGACAGCTTAAATGGGATGCGGACCGCTTACAGGGAGTCATCCCGTAAGCGGCCCGCTGGTTCAAATCATCACACCGAAAAGTTACTTCTTTGCAGCTGCCTTGATACCGCAGTCTTTGCAGTCCTTCTTAGCAGCCTTCTTGACTTCGCAGCACTTCTTCTTTTCAACTACGGTCTTGACTGCACAGCAGGCCTTCTTCGGAGTAGCCTTTGCTGCAGGCTTTGTCTGGGCCATCACACTGGTGCTCATCACGGCGATTGCGAGTGCAAGGATTAATGTTTTCATAGTTTTCTTTCTTCCGGGACATGCCTTATTCAGGAACACAAACATCTTACAATGTCTTCATCGTATAGGAAATCCGCTGAATTACGGGAATGCCCGCCGTGAGAGAAACAACGGCATTCTTACGTGGATGGAGCTGCAATGGTCAAGGTTGAAGTGGTGGTTGACAGCGTCGATGATGCCCTTGCGGCAGCAGATGCCGGAGTGAGCAGGGTCGAAATTGGTGCAGCACCCGAGCTCGGTGGCCTTACCCCGACGCCCGGGGTTGTTGCTGGAATCACAGAAGCGCTTGCCGGCACGCGCATCGCGATTGCCGTTCTGATACGCCCTCGCGCCGGGGGATTTTGTTACACGCGCGAGGACATCGATGCGATGTGTCTTGACATCCGGTTGATTGCGCAAGGCGTAGATAGTGTCGTCTTTGGTGCATTGACTGAAAACGGGATGCTCGATCTGCCAGCCACCAAAGTATTGGTAAACACAGCGCAGACATTTGGACTCCAGACGGTATTCCATAGAGCCATCGATGTCTGTGTCGACCCGGATGATGCTCTGGCCCACCTGCAAAACCTTGGTGTCAACCGTATCCTCACGAGTGGATGCGGGGAAACTTGCCTTGCTGGGAGCCCCAATCTACTCCGCTGGTTAGAACACTATAAGAGTTTGACATTTGTGCCCGCTGGTGGAATTCGGGCATCCAATGTTGCCGAACTACATGGATTACTGGGCACCGAATACATCCACGCAGGCCCACGAACTGTTCAACATGGACCCGCCACGCAGTGGGGAAATGTTGACTATGGAACCCACACGGTGCTGGACAGCGATGCATTGAAGAGTCTTGTGGACATCTGCCGGGAGTTATGAGCTTAGTCACGAGTTCTGGTGGTCAATGGCATGCTCCCAAGTAAATCTCCTACACCACCCGTAGCTCGTTCACTTCCTTTTGCATATCAACCAGCTTTCGGAAGATGCCATCCTCTTTGGCTAAAAGCTCATCGTGGGTGCCAACCTCGGCAATCTTACCCTTCTCCACCACCACCAGACGGTCCGCATTGCGCAGCGTCGACAATCTGTGCGCAATCGCAAATGTCGTTCGGCCCGCGATCAAGCGCTCAATCGCTTCCTGAATCTGCTTCTCCGTCTCGGTATCCACGGATGCCGTTGCTTCATCCAGAATCAAAATACGCGGGTCATGCAAAATCGCACGCGCAATCGAAATCCGCTGACGCTCGCCACCCGAAAGCCGCGCGCCACGCTCGCCGACCTGGGTATCATAGCCATCCGCGAACCGCATAATAAAGTCGTGCGCATTCGCAGCCTTTGCCGCCTTGATTACACTGAGCGGATCTGCACTTGGCTTGGCGTAGGCGATGTTCTCGTAAATGCTCCCCGGGAACAGATAAGGCTCCTGCAGAACAATCCCAAGCTGACTACGCAGGTCGTGGAGCTTGATTTTCCGCATATCAATGCCATCCACTAAAATGCGACCCTCATTTGGATCGTAAAAACGCGAAATCAGGTTGATGACCGTGGACTTGCCAGCTCCCGAATGGCCAACAAGACCAATCATCTCACCCGGCTTGACATCGAGGCTGAAGTCATCCAACACACGCCGCGCCTTGTCGTAGCCAAAGCTGACCTTCTCAAAGGTGACCGCACCGGTGATATGCGGCATCGGCTGCGCATCCACCACATCCGCCACATCCGGTTCCGTGTCCATGACTTCAAACACACGCTCGGCACTCGTAAGGGCCCGTGATAACCAGTCCGCAATACGCGTCATCCCCTGCAATGGGCCATACAGCTGCCCAAGATAGAAGAAGAAGAGGTTGAGCGTACCAAGGGACATCGTGCCCTTAACAACCTCACGACCACCCACGTACCAGACAACAAAGATGCCAGACATCATCAAAAGCGCGAGGATTGGAAAGAGCGTTGCCCACCAGTTTTCGAGATCAAGGTTGAC
>JBEEMN010000217.1:0-4013 GCA_041192625.1 Armatimonadota bacterium | reverse complement strand
TTGGTTGAGACGCGCGGAGCTGAGCATGCAGCTACGATTACGCGGTATCTGATTGAGCAAGGGTATCCAGTGCGGCCGATTGACCACGTGGGGATTCAGTAGGAAGCATCCCGTCGTACCAAACCTTAACAGAACTAAATCGATAGCCACGCAGTTGAACTTATTCCAACCCTCCAGCGGTATACTCCGTAGGCCATGAAATGTGACAATGTGACGAGCGACCTGCTACAGCCCATCGTGGCTGCCGGCCGACCCGTGCATTTGCTCGCCCTCGGGCAGACCGTTTTTTGGGATGAACCGACGAAAGCCGGCATCCTCGCCCGCATCAAAGACACCACCCCCGGCGTGACTGTCACCGTCGGTATCCACGATACGGACTACTTCGCAAAAGCATCCCAGCATCCAAAAATTGATATAGCCCAGCCCTATGCCATCCTTGGTCACGATGACTGGATGACCCGCGGGCTTTGGTCTGCGGCTGGTGAGCTTCACCGCCTCTTCGGCTCCGAGGATCCGCCACTCCTGTCCGAACTTTCAGGTAAAGGCGGCGTGTCGATTCATGCTGTTCGGAGCACCGCAGCAAATTCGGATGCGACATTATCAAGCCTTACGGCAGCCGATGGCTGGACAGGCATCGTCCAAACCGGTTGGAAAAAGGTCACCGTACGTGATGTTCAGCTCTCCGGCATCCTTCCTTACCTAATCGAGCAGCTGACAGCAACGCTTAGGGCAAGCGAAGCGTGTGTTGATGATGCATCCTCAGAGATACGCCACCAGCTCATCGCGTGGGTTGAGACATTCGCCGCTGCAAATCCCGGCGCAAAGCTTGCTGACCTCTATGCCGACATCCTCCCAAGACTACACGCCCGCGTAAATGGCAGTCATGTGATTGACCACGTGACGCGAACCAGCGAGCTCCTCGCGTTTTCTACCGACACGGCGGTTCTTCCACGCTTCGCGCTCCTTGCGCTCTTCCTGCATCCCGAGACATTCCGCCTGGCATCGGCTGCGTACGATGCGGCCCTTGATGGCGCAAACATGTATCCGCTTTCACAGTTTGGGGATGGTGCGACGCCATTTGATGTCTGTGTTCCGGGCAAGGGGCGCGGGACGCTGTTTGTCCATTCCGACCGGATTGAAATTGACTTTGATGTCCGTGAAACCATTTATGGCTCTGTTTGTAACACCCACCAGCTGGCCGAAATTCTAGAAGCCGCCGGGTACGAAGACAGCTGTATTGTTGGAAAGGCCGTCGCGCTGCTCCCGATGCTGGGTGCTGAATACACGATTGCTTTCCACGAGGGAGCAAGCGGTTACTCGCATTTGTCATCGAGGTTTGTCGCTAACATCCGTGCCGCGGGTCTCCCATTGCCGCAGCAATACCCAATCATTCGTATCGGTCTGGATGCCTGGTCTGCACTCAGCGCCGCACCGCCGGTTACCTTTAAACTCCCCGCGCCACTCGCGCAGGCGGTTGGCCGTCCAAGCATTGATGCGGATGACATCGCGCTCTGCTGGAACAAGGCCCTTTCCTGGGAAACGGCACGGCTTAGTGAGCTCAAGGCCATTCGCTCACCGCGTACACTTGCAAACCACCTCGCCGGTAGCGAAGGGCAACCTTGGTGCACGCATTACAAGCGCCTTACTGAAGTCGATGAAGCAATCATGGCACACGCAGAGGCAACGCAGCCAGAGCGGGATTCCATTGCGAAGATGCGGGGTGAGCTTCACGCATTGCGTCAGCAGCGGACACGGCTGGAAGCCGACAAGGGTGCCGATTTTCGTGCGCGCGGCGGTGTGCTGGATAGGGCGACAGTAGCCTTACGGGCATCCACATTCGATGTACCGCTAGCCGCATTAGATGCCAACATCCACGCTTTGCATTTGGCTCGCAGGGCGGCGCGTCGTGCGTTGCGCTCGGTGGAAAATTCTGCGGCTGTCAAAGCGCTGCGCGCTGAGAGAGCTGAACTGGTCGGTACGTTTGAGACCCGCCGAGCCGAGCTCGCAGCCAATGCGCTCCGTGTTATTCATGGCCTCCCGCACGCCGGCGCTCGCCCGAGTAGCTGGTGGTTCCCCCTTGTTGATCCAAGCGGTGCCTGGTACCGGAAAATGATTTCGGATGCCACACTGCGCCTCGAGGCGCTGGAGCCCTAACCCGGATGCCGCTTGACATCCCGTTTCACAAAATGCACGGCATCGGAAATGACTTTGTCGTTGTTGATGCGGTGGATTTTGCACACATCCCGTTGCAATCCCAACCCGATGTTGTCCGGCAGCTATGTGACAGACATTTCGGCATCGGCGCCGATGGTCTACTGACCTACGCTCCAAAGCCCGATGGGCTGGAATTTTGTATCTTCAACGCGGATGGTTCCCGCGACACGATGTGTGGAAATGGCCTCCGCTGCGTTGTTTTGCTCCTTGCCGGGAATGGACGCATCCCGGAAACGGGAATTGCGAGGACAGATTCTGGTGATGTCCGCTACACGTATCTTGGGGGGACGCAGGTAATGCTCCAGCTCCCTGCTCCACAAGAGTTCCACGCGCCGATTACCATTGGTGACCACGCATTTTCCTGCATCAACACCGGCAGTCCGCATGCCGTCGTTTTGTTGCCTGAAAGTCATGGGCCGAATCCAGTGACATTTGTGGCGGCCAGCTGTGATTTGGAAAACCATGATGACTTCCCGGATGGCATCAGCACGAACTGGGTCTGGCGCGATGATGCCGGTTATTTCCATCTGCGGACATGGGAGCGTGGCGTTGGAGAAACCCTTGCCTGTGGAACGGGGACATGTGCCGCTGGAATTGCCATTATCAAGGCATTTCCAGATAAAAACACGGTTGAACTTACATCCGAAGGTGGCACCTTAACCGTCACATGGGGTGGCCACCCTGAGGATGCTATCTATTTGTCTGGTCCTGCCACGCTTGTGATGCAGGGTGTCGTAACGCTATAAGCCATCGTCTATTGGTTCCAATCGGAGTATGATGATTCATGAACACCATCGCTAAGTCGCTTGTTGGCATCGTTGCCGCGTCGCTGCTTTCGGTCTCTGTCACCGGACCTGTTGTTGCACAAACCACGGCGCCGCGTCCTATTAACAAGGGAGCGGCATCCAAGCCGACGAAGCCGGCGGTATCCAAGACGGATGATGTTGCAGATGCGATTTTGAATGACATCGGCAACCGCCTCTGGGAGCAGGGCGACAAGTACTGGCATGATGGCGACTACCAGCGTGTGGTTGGCCTCGGGCGAATCATCATCGAAATTGACCCCAATGATGAGGAAGTTGTCGATTCGATGGCTTGGCTGCTCTGGTCGATGGGCGATATCAAAGGCGCCGATGAGCTGCTAAAATATGCGATTAGCAAAGCACCGACGCAGGGCATGCTCTATGCCAACTTTGGCGGCCATTTGTACCGGACGAAGCGCTACGAGGATGCGGCAAAGTACCTCGAGCAGGGCGTGAAAGTCGGAGGAGTTACGAGTGCTGCGTATTCGTTTCTCGGACACACGTACACCAAGCTCGGTAAGTTTAAGGAAGCTGTCGAGACGTGGAAGGAATGCGTCAAGCGCTTTCCAAAGTACCCCGCTGGACCTCCAAACCTGAAGGCTGCGGAAGCACGCCTGGCTGCAGCGAATCAAAAGTAACAGAGCGTGTCCGACCTAACCGAACCTGCTGTGCTTGGCGTTTCGCCTCGCTGGCGCCCAAGCCCGATTGCATTGATTTGGGCTGTCGTCGCGATGCTGACAAGGGCCGCCCGGATACACGAGCCGAAGATGGGGCAAGGCGTGGTGCAGAGGCGACGACTCGGACACGGTCGACGCAGATGGGCGGGATCCGGAGGCGATCGACTCGGTCGACGAATCAGAGCCCCGGGCGGCAGGGGGCAGAGGGGCTGGGGCTGTGGGGAGCGGAGAGAGCGGCGAGCGCACCAGTGGGGTGGATTCTGTGAAGGCGATGATTTGGTCGAGGGGCTCGAGCTCGATCCGCCGAGCGGCGAGCCGG
>JBEEMN010000216.1:0-4051 GCA_041192625.1 Armatimonadota bacterium | reverse complement strand
GCTAGCAGGGCACTTTCCATCGCATCCGAGATGAAGTGTGGTGTCTCGGTGAAGGTGACTGAAATCGATGTCGCGGCGCCGCGGGGTTCCTTCACTGTAAACCAGTTGAAAGCAGCCGTTTTTGGAGCATCCGATGCAGCCTGCTCCAGCTCCCGTGCCGCCCTGGTCGCCATCCGCGATAGGCCAAACGCACGGTCTTGTTCTGGGCCTTGCATCGATGCCTCCGCAATGGCATCCAAATCCTTTCCAAGGCGTTCGAGGTTTTTTACAAGCGTGTTCCGGGTGGTTGCAAAGGAGCTGGATGCCTCCTCGGTCTCCCACGCTTCACTTAGAAAGGCTTCTCGGTTCCCAAGGATGGCGAGCGGTGTGACCAGATGTTGATGCAGCTGCTCGATTTCCATCAGGAGCGCAGGGTTTGTGGCACTGATCCGCTTACAGCGGCTCATCAGGCGAGGCACGCGTCCGCTGGTCCACTCGACACCAAAGTTACGCGTGGCAGTTTCGTCCACATGGTGTGCTTCATCGAAAACAACGGCATCGTAGTCTGGAATGAGGTTCATTCCAGGGGCATTGGCTGAGAGCTGTCGGAGTTTGAGGTCAGTAAAGAACAACGCATGGTTGACAACGAGGAGTCGGGAACCAGCCGCTTCTTCACGGGCTTTATAGAAAAAGCACTTCCCGATGTAGCGGCAGTCTTTCCCCCGGCAAGAGTCCGGATGGCTACTGACATCATGCCAGTTACCGAAGATGAAGGGGAGGTCTGCGACATCGCCGGTCTTGGTCTCTTTCGACCAATGTTGGAGCTTGATAAAGCCTGGGTCTATATCGGCGAGGAGGTCTGCTGCTGCGACATCCATTTCCTGATGACACAGATAGTTCTGGCGGCCCTTGAGGACGGCATAGGTGATGTCGAGGCCGAGCACAGCTAGGACAGCAGGGATGTCCTTTTCGACGAGCTGCGTTTGCAGCGCGATGGTGTGGGTGGAGATGACGGCAGTTGTGCCATCATTTTTCGCGAGCCAGTGAAGCAGAGGAACCAGATAGGCAAGTGTCTTGCCAACGCCTGTGCCGGCTTCTGCAAGGCAGGGTACGGAGTCAGTCAGTGAGTGGGATATGGCATCCGCAAGGGTTTGCTGCTGCTCGCGCGGGATGAATCCGGGGAATTGTTTAGCGAACGGACCCGAGGCTGCGAGAAGACTCGCAGCCTTGGATTTGCGTTTAGTTTCCACCCAGTTCGGGACCGAGCAGATGGCATCCCGAGTCGATATGAATGACTTCGCCGGTGATTGCGCGGCTCAGGTCAGATGCGAAGAAGGCGCAGGTATCGCCAACTTCATCTGGGTCAGTTGCCTTCCGCAGCGGTGCAACCTCTGGAATACGCTTGTACATATCGCGGAAGCCAGCGATTCCAACGGCGCTCGCGGTCAACGTCATGCCAGGAGAGACAGCATTGACACGAATCTTCTGCGGACCAAGGTCATCGGCGAGGTAGCGCACAGTTGCTTCAAGAGCAGCCTTAGCCACACCCATCACGTTGTAGTTTGGAACGACACGCTCGGAGCCAAGGTAGGTCATCGTGATGATGGAGCCACCCTTTGGCATGAGTGGAGCCGCAGCACGGCTGGCAGCAACCAATGTGTACGCGGAGACATCCATTGCCAGCGCAAAGCCATCCTGACTGGTGTTTGAAAACCTGCCAGAGAGCTCATCGCGCTTCGCAAATGCGACAGCATGAATCATGAAGTCAAGGTTATCGGTGAGGGCGGCTACCTGCGTATGCAGTGCTTCCACCTGTGATGCGTCGGTCAGATCACATGGAGCGACCAGTTTGACTGCATCACCAAGGGATGCCGCGAGTGTGCGAACATCCTTTTCTTCACGATCACCCAGGTAGGTCAGAATGAGCGATGCACCTTCACGGACTGCGCTTTTCGCACAACCCCAAGCCATCGAGCGTTCGTTCCGGACTCCGTAAATTAAACCAATTTTGCCAGTGAGCAGACCCATGTCATCCTCCAATGTAGTGTATCCCGAATCGAGGGCATCGGGTTCCCGGTCTCGATGTGTTGTGGACCAGGATGTGTGATTTGGAGATATTCCTGAATCAGGTTGCCGGTTGGAACGATGTTACTTGCGTGGGCGACTTTTTGTTGGTGTCTTGGCCTTTGCGGATGGTGGCGCAGCTGGCTTTGGGTCATCAATCAGGACTTCGTAATAAAATGCGGCAGGCTTGCCCTCCACGGCGACCTGGCATTCAATCTGAATGACCTTTTCTTCCACAGTTGCAGTCACTTTATCGAGGCGATTACCGCTGGCATCCAGTCTGTAAACTGTCACAGCTTTGGGATCCACTGATCGCGTTATCGAAAACGTAGCCTTACCCTGACGAGCAAGGATGACATCCCCTCCAAAGTGCTCCAGCGTCTGACGTTCAGAAGAGAAGAAGCGTGCGCCCGCATTTTGCGTATCGGTTGCGTGGATCAGCAAGAGGCGCTGACTCGTAGCGAGCGGCCGCTTGTCGAGACTGGCTACCGCGGCTGCAGCACCACTTCCCTCAATGTCGACATCCACAGGACCAAATTTCAACACATCGCCTTCTGTGCCAACTCCCGCAACGACATTGGGAGCAATCAGGCGGAGGGATCCAGCCGTGCCATCGAGGAAGACTTGGTTTGTCAGACTTTGACGGAATTCGGTATCAAGAGATGTCTTGTTTGTCGGGGGAAGCAGCTCTGCCCGAAGCATACTCGCGATGGCATTCGAGTCACCGCTGTTTTCAAGGCGGAGCTCTTTACTGGCTTGGGGGGGCAGCTTACCGGCATCAATACGAACGCCTATCCGTGACACAAGCGCCAACGCAGCAAAGTCCGGAGGCAATGGCGTTCCGAAGTCCGAGATGAGTGACTTCTGCGGCACGATACGGGCGACGGTCACCGGCGATGTCACCAGCGCGCCACTGCGGTAGACAAGAGCGGCGATGCGCTCGCTCGCAAGCGCTGTTGGATCGCTAGCCGTATCAAAGTAAGTGATGGCTTTTGGTGTGTTGACGGTGGATCTGCTATGCGCCCAGGCAAAGCGGAAAATACCATCCCAGCCCTGTATGGACGCGGTCGCCGCAGTCATTAGTCCGGCTTCGTAGCGGTATTGATTCGGTGCTGCGAAGTTCCATTCAGAAACAATAAATGGCTTATCAAGCAGCCGCTGCGTGGCGACATTGACCGGGCCTGCGCCCCCGCCGTATACCGCTGAGTTACCGCCATTGGCACCGGTGCTCGGCAGCTTCCAGGGCTCACCTGGAAATGTTGGATGGTCAAAGTAGAAGTGAGCATCCACGACATCGAGGCCCAGCCTTGTGTTCTGAAAAGCCGGAACTTCCGACCAGCCATTGAGATCTGTCAGCAGCGCCTTGACGCCAAGTTCCTTTTTGAGAAAAGCGGCCATGGTCGCGTATGCGCGGCCATGCAGCTCGGCGAGGAATGCACCAAACTCACGACCAGTGATGTCAGTGCCGACGCTTTGTGGAAGTGCTGCCGGGCTAAGATTCCTGGATGCACGCCAAGCGGACCATGCCTTCTGGAGATCATCCTGCAAGGCAGCCGGGAGACGACCGATGACATTTGTCAGGTTTGGCTCGTTGATGACAGAGATGATCGCAACGGCTGGGTCATCCTTCCACGCGATACCTGTGTAGGGATTGACATGCGTCATCAGCTTGCGGCTAAATTCTTTCCAGTCTTCCATCGCATCCGGTCGCAGGAGGATGGCGGCTTTGAATTCATCCATTTTGTAACCGGGAACATCCCGGCTTACATAGAGGTCTGTCTTGATGACAATGCCGGCCTTACGGCAAGTCGCAACCAGATAGTCGAGGCGCTCCAGATAGCCATCCACATCGAGGAGGTTGTCGTAGTGATGAATGCGCAGTGCGTTGTAGCCTGTGGATGCCAGCATCCGGACCAGGCGATCAACATCGGGTTTTTCAAGGTAGTTGGCATCAAAGCAGAGGTTGGTTCCAAAGAGGCGGATGGGCGTTTTGCCATCGATGCTCAAA
>JBEEMN010000215.1:0-4059 GCA_041192625.1 Armatimonadota bacterium | reverse complement strand
TTTGATCAGCTGCTGGCATCTACTGCGGAAACCTATAGCAAAACGACCTAAGCAATGAAACTCGAAACCATGAAACGACTTGCCACACTGCCTGTGTCTATGGCTGCGTTCATGGTTTCTGCGATTTGCTTGCAAGTGAATCCAGCGTTCGCGCAAAGTAGCAACCACTTTGAAGAGCGCGTGCGTCCACTTCTGATAACTCGGTGCGCACCCTGCCATGGCCAAACGAATTCAGCCGCCGGCATTGACTTTTCATCGACAGCTGGAATTCGAAAATATATTACATCCAAGGCAATTCGCTCATCACGTGATGCCGGTGCAAGAACACTCATCAACCGAGTTACAACGCTCTCGGACGAGCTTCGGATGCCGCCAACAGGTGAGCGGTTATCGAAGGCGGATGTAAACAGCATTCAAAAATGGCTTGATGGTGGGGCAAAAGTACCCGACGCCGGGCGCACTGGTAATGACACTCTTTGGTCTCTGCGGTCCCTTAAGGTGCGTAAAGGAGATTCCATCGATGGGATTATTAGCCGTGTACGAGCCATACGTGGCCTGACTGCGTCACGACCCGCAGACAAGCTTACGTTGCTGCGGCGGATCCATTTTGATTTGACTGGTCTGCCTCCATCCCCGGCCACGATCGCCACGTACCAGAGTGATCTCTCCAGTAATGCTTATCGCAAGATGGCTGATCGCCTCTTGGCATCCAAGGGATATGGGGAACAGCAGGCTCGGTATTGGCTAGATGTCGTCCACTTTGGTGAAACCCATGGATTTGACAAAGATAAGCGCCGAGATGATGCCTATCTCTACAAGCACTGGGTCATTTCAGCGTTCAATGCTGACTTGCCTGTGGACACATTTGTCCAGCATCAGCTTGCTGGGGATGTGATTGCACCAGCAGATAGAAGTGCAGTCATTGCGACAGGCTTTCTTGCCGCTGGGCCTTGGGACTTTGTAGGGCAGGTTGAGCTACCTGAAGGTGTTGTCGAAAAGGCAAAGACACGTAATCTCGACCGGGATGACATTTTGACATCCACGATGCAGACCTTCACAGGACTGAGCGTGCAGTGTGCTCGGTGCCACGACCATAAGTTTGACCCGATTCCACAGCGTGATTACTATGCTCTGCAGGCTGTTTTTGCGGGAATCGAGCGGGCATCCCGGCCATTACCAACGACATCCGGTGCAACAGCCAATGCAGGTCCAAGCCCAACCAATGGCTGGCATTCGGACATCGAGACGGCTCCCGATGTATCGCACTGGGTACAGGTTGACTATGCAGCTCCTGTAACCGGCAATGCGCTGCGCATAACGCCGGCGAGGCCAACAGACTTTCAGGACACGCCTGGTTTTGGATTTCCGCAGCGGTTTCGGATTGATGTCATCTATGCAGATGGAACAGCAGGCGCTTTGCTGGATGCTACGGGTAAGGACTTTCAAAATCCTGGTTCGCAACCGCTTCTCTTGGCCATAAACAAACCGATCAAGACGGCGCGGATCACTGCGACAAAGCTTTGGAAGCGTAGTAATGACTATGTTTTCGCGCTGGCGGAAGTCGAGGTGATGGCAAAGGACAAGCGGGTTACTGCAACCGCCGCTGTGACATCGTCATCGAGCATTGAGCAGGGGCGTTGGAGCCGATTGGCTTTGGTGGATGGCTTTGATTCCCGTGGAACGGTTGTCCCGACGGTGTATGGCGTCTTACCAGTGATGCCGAGGTCTGTCTATCTCCTGGCCCGCGGCGAAGTGACGGCGCCATTAGATGCCATACAGCCTAAGGGTCTATCATGTATCAACGGAGCCAAATTCCCAGATGCAGACTGGTCGAAGGAAGGCAATCGCCGCCTGGCGCTTGCAAAGTGGATCACATCTCCCGATAATCCTCTCCTTTGGCGGACACTGGCAAACCGGATTTGGATCACGCATTTTGGTCATGGCTTGGTGGAAACACCAAATGACTTTGGCTGGAATGGTTCCCGCCCGGCTGTCCCTGAGCTGCTTGATTTTCTGGCATCCGAGCTGCGGCGTACGCGCTCCATAAAGCATATTCACCGTCTGATTATCATGAGCGCGACCTATCAACAGGCAAGTTTTGCTAACGCGGCGAATGAGGCCAAGGACAAAGGTAATCGCTACTATTGGCGCTTCACACCCCGACGCTTGCATGCAGAGGAGATTCGGGATGCTGTGCTGGCATCTGCTGGGAATTTGCGTGGATCGACTCAGGAGCAAATCAGTTTTGATCTGTTTGGCTTCCGGGATGACCATTCTCCGGAATACCGCGTCGATGATGTTGCCCCTTGGGTGGATGAGAGAAACTTCCGCCGCAGCATCTATCGCTTCATGGTTCGAAGTGTTCCGATTCCATTTTTCGAGGTCTTCGATGCCCCTGATCCGAGTGTCAGCGTACCTTTGCGAACAACATCGATTACACCGCTGCAGGCTTTGACACTTTCCAATCATCCGTTCATGAGGCATATGGCGATGGCTGCGCCTGTTGCCGACCAAGTACGAGGCATCAAGCAAATGTTTTTGTCGACGCTTGGACGTTATCCAAGCAAAGACGAGCTGCTGCTGACACAGAAGTATGCTTTTGACTATGGCTCTTCAAATACGTGGCTGGCGATGTGGAACAGCAACGCATTTTTGACATTGCGCTGAGATTTTCGCCCTTGCAAACGCAGTGCCCGAGCGGATACAATCGCGCGCTATGCTAATTCTGACGACTGCTAAGGAGCCACCTTCGTGCCCACGCAGTCTCAGTCTCCCGGTGGAGTAGTTCGCCGCAGGTCTCACCTGTGGATGTTACTGTCCGCGATCGGCCCAGGATTGATTGCCGCAGCTGCTGGTAATGAAGCCGGGGGTGTACTGACCTATTCCCAAATCGGCGCATCGCATGGCTACGGGATGCTTTGGCTCCTTGTCCTAACCACGGTCTCTCTCGTCGTAGCTCAGGAAATGGGCACGCGAATGGGATTGGTGACCGGTAAGGGACTTGCTGACCTTATACGCGAGCAGTTTGGAGTACGGGTCGCCGTATTCGCGATGGTCATCCTCCTCGTCGCGAACTTGTTCACAACGCTTTCCGAGTTTGCGGGCATCGCCGCATCACTTGAGTTATTGATCCCCGTGCCGGGAATCCGCTATATTGCCGTACCGCTGCTTGGTATTCTCCTTTGGCTCTTGGTCCTCCGAGGAAGCTATCGCCGTGTGGAGAAGATTTTTCTCGCATTGTGCGCTGTGTATCTTGTCTATGTCGTTGCGGCAGTGATGGCAAAGCCTGATTGGGGATTGGTCACACGAAGCATTCTGACGGTGCACATTCCACATGGTGACCAGCAATACGTAAGCCACGCAATCGCACTAATCGGGACCACGATTGCACCTTGGATGCAGTTTTATGTGCAGAGCACGGTACGTGACAAGGGCTTGACAAAGGAACACTACGTCTACGAAAAGTGGGATGTGTTTATTGGGTCGATCGCCAGCAATGCCATCTCGTTTTTCATCGTCGTTGCATGTGCGGCAACATTGTGGGTCGCGGGAAACCGGAATATCACATCGGTGCGGGATGCAGCGGAAGCCCTCAAGCCGGTCGCAAGCTCGAGCTCCTACGTTCTGTTTGCAATCGGACTGTTCAATGCAAGTGCGGTTGGTGCCGTCATTGTCCCACTGTCCACTGCTTATGCCGTTACCGAAGCGATTGGCAGTGAGAGTGGTCTCGGACGAAAGATCCGTGAGGCACCGCTGTTTATTGGGGTCTTCACAACATTGATTGTGTTTGCCGTCGTGGTAACTCTGCTCGTGCCCGAAAACCGGTTACTTGGGGTCATCACAGGTGCGCAAATTCTCAATGGGCTTTTGCTCCCAACGATTTTGGTGTTGATGTTGCTGCTCATCAATCGCCGGTCTGTGATGGGGGACTATGTCAACAAATTTGGTACAAATTTGGTGGCGTTGATTACGATTGCTGCTGTGGCGATTCTGTCGATCATGTCGGTCATCAACATGTTTGTTTGAGCAATCCTGTCCTCACAAACGTGTGAGAATTTT
>JBEEMN010000214.1:0-5377 GCA_041192625.1 Armatimonadota bacterium | reverse complement strand
CCGTGCCGCAGTGCGTCCGCGCCCTCTTTCGCGAGTGGCTGATCGAGCAGCTGCCCCTGCATCAGCTCGCCATCGCCGCCGCGCAGGGCGCCCTCGTCCGCCTTTCGTCGCCGCGCGTTTACATTCGTCCCACGCCGCGCCGCGCCAATAATAATAATAACAATAATGCGACGCGTCCCACCAACGCCCCCGCGCTCATCATACGCGCGCGCGCATGGGGGCAGTCGCACCTCCAATCGCTGCTCACCTTTGGCATGTGCGCCGCCACGCTCGGCGGACTGGCGGTGGGCGCCGCCGCCGCGTGCGCGCTCGCCTGCCTTCGCTGGCGTCGACGCGCGGCCTGGTCGGAGACGTGGGCCCACCTGATGGAGGCGCGCCGACTGCGCGCCTAGGCGCGCCGATATATATTGCGGGCGGCCGCGCCCCAAACCCAAAGCAGTGTGGGTATATCTCCGGATTTCTTGAGCATCCAGAGCTTTTGAAGTCAGATGGATTTCGAACAAGCTTGGAGGCTTATCTCCACGACCCGGATTTGGTTCGCGTAATTCAGGAAATCCTCGGCCCGGATGCGTATCTAAAGGAAGTCACGTTTCGCTTTAATCCATCCGGTCAGAACCGAAATGGCAACTGGCATCGTGACACCCAGTCCATCGTGGGCACTGACATCGATGAGCAAGCTCTGATTGAAAAGTACGCCCAGAATCCACCCTACATCGTTGCTGAATACACACTGACGATCAGTTCGGAAACGGATCTCTGTCCGGGGAGCCACCTGCGCTGGGATGACGAAGATGAGTATGAGATCCGAATCGCTGACCATGGTCGACGCGCGGAGAAGTATGTGCCACTGACAGCGGTGCGGCCTTATCTGTCAAGCGGGGATGTGATGATTTACCATCCGTTCATTATTCATCGGACACGGCGTGCAGCCGACCGTAAGCAGCGTCTAATCTTGGGTGTATGGACAACGCCAAAGCGCGAAGCCGAGTTTGGGATGGTGTTGCCAGTGGTTGGCTGAGAACCCCCTGCAGAACTATGCGCGCTTGCGTCCCCTAAGCGCAACCACGTGCAAGTGAGCAAGCATCGAAATAATACTGCGTTGCACTTGCTTCAGGCGTCCATACCGCTCATCACCACTCTCACGCGTCCAGTCGAAATTCTCGAAGTGCTGCCACGTCCGGCGCTCCACTTCACTCTCAAAAACCACACGCCAGCCTGCAGTTTTTAGACTCTCCAGCCACACACCGCCTTGGTCCCAAACTTCGATGCGACCCTCGGATGCCACACCTCGCTTTGAAAACGAGAAGTCGTTGTCGTGGTTCGAAACGGCATCCCGGCGCGCCGCCCACAGCCAGGTCGAAAGCCCATGCGTGATATCGACACGCTGACCATTAGGTTCCACTGTGTCCAAACGGATAGGAAATGCCTCGCCGCAAACACAGCCAATCGTCTGATCACTCACGATGGGCAGCACTACATCAGCGACCCAATCGGATGCGACAAAATGCATATCATCATGCGTGACAACAAAAATATCCGTCGTGACCTGGCTGCATATCCATCGGTACCACTCCGGCTGGGTGCGATGTGCGGTCACAACCGATATCCGGTCATCCCCGATGCGGTCAACAACAGTCTGCGCCGGCTTTGTGTTCCCGCAATCGAGCACCACGATGCGCAAGTTTGGGTAGCGGGTGTTGGAGATGCCCGTGGCCAGCGTATGCAACAGCGGCCCTGGTAAGTCACGGGTGGTGACAAACCAAGTCACCTCAGGCGTGTATGCAAGCTTGGAAGGCTGACGCGCGACCCGCAGGCCCACAAGGCGAGCCTGGATGTACCGGAAAAGAAAGCCAGCCGTTCCGCGGATTACCACAGGTGCATCAAACCACATCCATAATGTCACATCTGTAATTGCCGGGTTTTCGTGTAGCACTTGGTAGAATGAAAGCAACGTCTGGGTACATTTTGTATCCACCAGAACCGAGTGAATTTGATGGCCAACAACCCATTTGGAACCCTTCGATCGTTTAGCTATGGCTCCGGCAAAACCGGGACATATCATTCCCTCCCTGCTCTTGAAGAGGCTGGTATCGGACCCGTCTCAACGCTCCCCGTTTCAATCCGGATTGTGCTTGAGTCTGTCCTGCGCAACTGTGATGGCAAGCGTGTGGCAGAAGCCGATGTACACACATTGGCAAACTGGGCAGCATCCGCAGAGCGTACAGACGAGGTTCCATTTGTTGTCGCACGCGTTGTCCTGCAGGACTTTACCGGCGTTCCCCTCCTCGTGGACATGGCCGCGATGCGCAGCGCTGTCGACAAACTTGGCAAAAACGCTGGCATCATCGAGCCCCTCGTACCGGTTGACCTCGTTGTAGACCACTCTGTACAAGTCGATGTCTCCGAGCGGCCCGAAGCCCTCCGCCGCAACATGGAAATCGAGTTCGAGCGCAACACACAGCGCTACCAGTTCATGAAGTGGGGGATGCAGGCCTTTGACACATTTAGCGTCGTTCCACCAGGCGTTGGTATCGTCCACCAGGTAAACCTCGAATACCTCGCAAAGGGTGTTCTTTCCACCGATGATGGCCTCTTCTATCCAGATACCCTCGTTGGAACCGACTCCCACACCACGATGATCAATGGTCTTGGAATCGTCGGCTGGGGCGTTGGCGGGATTGAAGCCGAAGCCGGGATGTTGGGACAGCCTGTTTACTTCCTTACCCCCGATGTCGTCGGCGTGAACCTCACCGGTTCGCTCAAGCCAGGCGTCACCGCAACGGACCTCGTCCTCACCATCACCGAAATGCTTCGCAAAGCCAAGGTCGTTGGTAAGTTCGTTGAGTTCCACGGCACCGGCGCTGTTAGCCTCTCACTGACCGACCGCGCGACGATTGCGAATATGGCACCTGAGTATGGCGCGACCATGGGCTTCTTCCCAGTCGATGAAGAATGCTGCCGCTACCTGACCAACACGGGCCGCACCGAAGAGCAGGTGGATGCGTATCGCCAGTACTACAAGGCACAGGGGATGTTTGGTATTCCGGAAGCGGGAACCATTGCGTACTCACAGGTCCACAATCTCGACCTCGGAACCGTCGTTCCAAGTGTCGCCGGGCCAAAGCGTCCACAGGATCGTATCGAGTTGACCGAGGTCAAATCCGCATTCACCACGATGCTGACCGATCCGACAGCCTACAACAAGCCATCGCTCTCCGTGGCTGCAACCATCCTCCCAATGGTCGATGTCATTGCCGCAGAAGTGGACCGCTCCCTCGAGACATCCACCATCTCCGATGGAGACATCGTTATCGCTGCGATCACCAGCTGTACGAATACATCCAACCCATCCGTGATGCTCGCGGCTGGACTCGTTGCAAAGAAGGCTGTTGAGCGTGGACTCACGATTCGGGAAACTGTCAAGACAAGCCTTGGCCCTGGTTCTCGTGTCGTCACCGCCTACCTCGAGAAAACTGGCCTGCAAACCTACCTCGACCAACTCGGCTTCCAAACCGTTGGCTACGGCTGTACAACCTGTATCGGTAACTCCGGTCCTCTGCACCCAGCGATCGAGAAGGCAATCGTTGACAACCAAGTCGTCGCCGTGTCCGTCCTCTCCGGAAACCGTAACTTTGAAGCGCGCGTTCACGCGAATGTCAAAGCCAACTTCCTGATGTCGCCTCCGCTCGTCGTTGCCTACGCCCTCGCTGGGTCGGTCAATGTCGATATCACCACGGAGCCAATCGGCACCGGCACCGATGGCACTCCTGTCTACCTCGCCGATCTCTGGCCATCCGATGCAGAAGTCGCAGCTCTCATCCACACCGCATCCGACCCAGCTGTCTACCGTGAGCTCTACGGAGACCTCGGTGACCAAAATCCGCTGTGGAAAGACATCCCAAGCCCGGCTGGAACGGTCTACTATTTCGATGGCTTTACCATGGAATCTGGAACGGCTGCCGATGTTATCGGTGCAAGGGCGATGGCGATCTTTGGCGACTCTGTCACCACTGACCACATCTCTCCTGCCGGTGCAATCAAGGCATCCAGCCCAGCGGGACGCTATCTCCAAGAGCAGGGTGTTCCTGTCAGCGAGTTCAACTCCTACGGCTCCCGCCGCGGAAATGACCGTGTGATGACACGTGGCACATTCGCAAATGTCCGTATCAAGAACCTGATGGTTCCCGGAGTTGAAGGCGGCGTGACCGTGCATCAGCCAAGCGGTCAGCAGCTGGACATCTACGATGCCTGTATGCAGTACCAAGGCGAAGGCGTTGGCCTGATGGTCTTTGCCGGACACGAGTATGGAACCGGCTCCAGTCGTGACTGGGCGGCGAAGGGCACTAGCCTCCTCGGAGTCAAGGCCGTCGTTGCGCAGAGCTTTGAACGCATTCACCGCTCAAACCTCGTCGGGATGGGTGTGCTGCCTCTCCAGTTCAAGGATGGCGAGAGTGCGCAGTCACTTGGCATCACCGGAACCGAATCGTATGACTTGGTTGGGCTCGCTGGTGGAATTACACCGATGATGGATGTCACATTGCGTATCCACGGCGCGGATGGCAGCACAACTGAACATGCCCTGACGCTCCGCATCGATACCCCGATTGAGGTCGAATACTACCTCCACGGAGGCATCCTGCCCTACGTTCTCCGCCAGCTGGTGGCAAAGGCATAAGGTACACAAGTGAGTGAGCAGCTTCCTGTCATCGACAGCGCGGATGGAACCACCGCAACCACAAAGGTCCATCGAAGGATTCCTGAGTGGCTGACCATTAAGGTGCCGCGTTCACGGGATACACACCGGGTCGAAAACCTGATGCGTACCGGCAGGCTGGTCACTGTCTGTGAGGAAGCCCGATGCCCAAACCTTGGAGAATGCTGGTCCAAAGGCACAGCCACATTCATGGTGATGGGCGATACGTGTACGCGCTCCTGCCGGTTTTGCGCTGTCAAAACCGGTCGGGGGGCACCGCTCGAAGCCGATGAGCCTGCCCGCGTCGCCGATGCAGCAGCAGACCTCGGACTCAAGCACGTCGTCGTTACCAGTGTAAACCGGGATGACATCTACGATGGCGGTGCAAGCCACATCGCAGCCGTCATCGAGGCCCTGCGTGTCAAGTGCCCTGACTCCAGCGTCGAAGTGCTTACACCCGACTTCCGGGGACGACGCTTTGCCATCGAAATCGTGTGCAGCGCACACCCGGATGTCTTCAACCACAATACGGAAACCGTTCCGCGTCTGTACCGCACCGTTCGGCCACAGGCCAAGTATGTGCGGTCGATTGACTTCCTCCGGACCGTCAAGGAAATCGCTCCAACTATCTACACCAAATCCGGCATCATGCTCGGCCTTGGCGAAACAAAAGATGAAGTGATC
>JBEEMN010000213.1:0-4059 GCA_041192625.1 Armatimonadota bacterium | reverse complement strand
AGGTAGTAGCAAATCAGATCAGCGCTGCGGGACTTGAATGGCGTGATTACCCAACACTCATCGGGGCTGCACAGCGCCTGAATACGCTTGATTTTCGGCTTGCGGCGGCAAGCCCATGGTCAAAGCACACGAATGAGACGGAGCGGACGGAGCTTCCTGCAAATGTTGCGGCGCGGCGCTACGAGTATGGCGAGCTACGTGAGCTGTATGGCTCGAGTGCTGTGGTCGCATGCCCGCTCTATGAGACCGATTTTCAGGCTGGGATAACCAGCATTCTGGAAGCGATGGCAATGGGTTGCGCGGTCATCGCAACGCGGACAACCGGACAGACGGATGTCATCGAGGATGGAGTAACAGGGCTGTACGTCGACCCTGGGGATGTTGATGGCTGGTGCCGGGCATTGGAACGTTTGACCCGGGACACAGCCTTACGTGAATCGCTCGGCGCAAATGCGCGGGCGTGGATTTTGAACCATGCAAGCCTAGCGCTTTGGGTGCGTCAAATATCATCGGAGATAGCCAAATTTGGTGTCGCTAGTACATCTTGGCAAGCTAATTGCAAGCATTTTGCAGCAGGAGAAAAAGTATGAACAAATTTGTAGGGATTGGACTTGGAATCGTCGCGGCTGGTTCACTCGCAGGAAATGCGCTCATGTTCCAGCGCTATTCGAGTGCCAAGCCGGTTGTTTCGATGGGCTCGGATGCGGTCAGCATGAAGGATTTTCGTGATCGTCTTGAAATCGTTTCCGGTAAGCAGGTTCTGACGAAAATGGTCCTTCGGTCCATCGTCATGTCCGAAGCCAAAGCCAAGGGTGTTGCTCCTACAAAGGCGGATGTCGATGGTCGTATCGAGCTCATGAAGCGTGCGAATGTCAATGGCATCGCAGCGGCAATGAACGATGCAACCCAGAAGTACATCGTCGAAGAGGATGTCGAAACGGACATCGCCCTTGAAAATGTGATCACAAGTGGCGTCCCGGTCACCGAGACCGCTCTCCTTGAGTTCTTCCGGAAGAATCAAAAGGTCTTCGTGTTGCCCGATCAGGCAAAGACTACGATTGTGCTTGCGCAGAACCAGGTGGATGCGACAACGGCATCCCGCTTGATGCAGCAGAAGTCTCCCCGGATCGATGCGGCTACCATCGCACGTACCCCCCGACTTGCCGTTCTTGGCTTGACGGCATCCGTGGATTGGAACAAGATCTCGCCTGATTTCCGCAAGGCGCTGATTGCAAAGGTCAATGCAACCCCTGCGGGTGGCGTGTTCCAGATGAATGTGCCTGCCAAGGGTAAGGACAAGTCTGGGATGTTGGTTGTTCGTCTCGAGTCAAAGGGCGCCGCTGGAGTTCCACCGCTTGCCCAGATCCGACCGCATGTTGAGCGCCAGTTCAAGCTGCAGCAGGCAGCCATCCAGGGACGGACCAAGCAGGTCGTTCTGGCCGAGCTTTACAAAGCAAAGCATCCAACGATTGAGGTGTCAAAGTACTCCCCTTGGTTTACCGAACTGGAAAATGCAAGCGCTAACCTGCAAAAGGGTGTCAAGACAGCCAATAAGTAAATGTGCGGGGGATTTTTCCCCCCTTGGGTCTTTGGAGAAAATTATGAAACTGCACTCATCAGCGTACGCTGCAATTGGAATAGGCATCGCACTTGGCATTCCGACATCCGGTGTACAAGCACAGACGGCGCCTCAATCCAGCAGCCAAAGTGCGTACAAAATCGGCCCCGGCGATACGATCCAGGTTCTCGTCTTTGAGAAGCCTGAGCTCAGCCGGAACATTGTCGTTCCACCCGATGGAAAGATTACCTACACCTTCCTTGGTGAGCTGCAGGTTTCTGGAAAGTCGATTGAAGAAGTTCGCTTGATGTTGACGGAAGGCTTGAAGAAGCAGCTGCTCAACCCGATTGTTACGGTCGAGCTTTCGACACGTGTGAAGCCGGAAGTCAGTGTTCTTGGAGCGGTGCGCCAGTCCGGTAAGCAGCCTCTCCAGGATGGGATGCGCCTCCTTGAGCTCGTTGCAACCTGCGGCGGTCTCACGGTCAACCGACCTGAGTGGGTGACCGCGACAGTGGTACGTACCGGTGGACGCAAGGTCGTGATTGACATGATCAAGCTGATGACCGGGGATGAGCAGCAAAATATTCTTCTCGAGCCAAACGATGTCATCCTCTTCCGTGAGGTGGATATTCGTTCCTTCTCGATGATGTTGATCGGTGAATGTAAGAAGACTGGCATGGTTGAAGTGCCCAAGAGTGGCAGCATGCTTGAAATCGTGCAGTCGGTTGGTGGCTTCAATCCTAAGGCATCCCTTGGCAATGCCCGCTTGACCCGTGATGGCAAGACGGTCACCCTGGATCTACGTAGCGTGCTTGCAGATGGCACGGTCAAGGTCATCGGCGATGGCAAGGGAGTTATCAATCCTGCATCGCCTACCGTAAAGCCTGGGGATGTCCTCATGGTGGATACGTACGAAACAGTCTTCACCGCGTGGGGCGGCGTGAACCGTCCTGGACGGATTGAGTTTCCTGAGAGTGGCCAGCTGTCCGTTGTGGATGCGTTGGTGCTTGCAGGAGGCCCTGGTCAGTTTGCCGACCTCAAGAATGCAGCAATCCTTCGTCCAAAGGATGGTTCCAATGATTGGGATACGGTTTACGTCGACCTCCAAGGACTCGTAAAGACCCCGGATCCAAAGGCCGCAAACAAGAAACCTGACAAGAATGCACCTGCATCTCCTGTCAAGCCAGCTGGAGCCGAACTGACACTTCGCCCAAATGACATCCTCTTTATTCCTGTCAAGGATCCCGATAATCGTAAAAGCTTCGGTTTACGGGATGCCATGCAGATGTTTATGTTCGGTGGCTTCCTACTCCGCTAAGGACAGATAAATGCAGTATCAACGTAACCATATTCTCTATCGCGTCCTGGATGGATTCTTCCGGAACTGGCTGGTCTTTGTCATCACCCTCGTAGGTGTAACAAGCGTCGTCGGATCCGTCTTGATCGTCCGATCCGCGAAGTTCGTAGCGCAAGCTAGAATCCGGATTTCATCCGAAGATGTCAATGCAGCAAACAGGGCACTTGGCTTTCAGGAAAACAACGGATGGAAGACGCTTTCGGACATTAATGCATCCCGCTTCGGTGACCTGATGCGCGACACACTTCCGGGTGGCTTCCTTGACCGTGTGGTCAAGGGTGCCAATCTTGCAAAGCCGATCAACACTGATCCTCGTGCAAAGGACCCACGCTTTGAGGAATTCCGCAATGCGGTTTACTCAAATCCGTTGAGCTCCAATGTTCTGGAGATTGGGATGACATGGGTGGATCCAACCGAGTGTGAAGCACTGGTCAACTCCCTGCAACGTGAGTTCATCAACCAGGTCGCACAGGATAACTCCGCAGCCTACACCAACACCATCACCTTCCTTGACAGCCAGATCGAAGCCTATCGTGACCGCCTCAAGGGTAGTGAAAAGGCATTGGTCGACTTCAAGCAGGCACATGCCGGACTTAACCCTGACAGCATGACCGCTATCATCGATCAGGTGACAAGCCTCAAGATGCAGCGTGACAACCTGGCTATCACACAGCGTGATGCGGACCTCCGTCTGCAACAGCTGCGTGACCGCCTCCGTAGTGTCAAGCCAGTCTCTGTGCTTGAGCAAAAGGTCGGCTCCGACCCGGCACTGTCCGATCTTCGCCGCCTGGTGGAAGACCGTGCACGCCGTATCCGTGAAGGCTGGACGCCATCGAGTGCAGTAGTCAGCGAACTCGACTTCAAGATCAAGTCCATCGAGGGCGAAGTCCGCAAGCGTCAGGCATCGGATCCAACCAACTCACGTAATATCCTCGACACAACCCTTACGGATAACCCTGAGTACAACCAGCTGCAGCAGCTCATCGTCGAAGCCAATATCTCTGGTCAGACACAGCGTGCTCAGGTGGCACAGCTTGATACCCGTATCGGTCAGTATGAGAGTGAGATTGCAAAGCTTCCTGCTGATGAGCGTATCCTGACGGAAAAGACCCGTGACTACAAGCTGTTGCAGGGCCAGTTCGAA
>JBEEMN010000212.1:0-4060 GCA_041192625.1 Armatimonadota bacterium | reverse complement strand
CGCTGCCGGGCGACATCAAGGGCATAGACGGTATGGCCATCCGGTGCGAGGACGATGTCCTGAATGTACGCCTCTTTATCGACTTTAATCGTGAAGAGTGGTGCCTGGTCGATATCCATAAATGGACGTTCGGGCGTAGCTTTGATGCCCGGCAAGTCCCAAGATGTCGCATCGTAGACGGAGATTCCGTTACCAGCGTCTCCATTGGATGCGATGTACTGCGCACCGCCATGCGTAAAGGCTCCGGAGAGTCCAAACTTTTCAATTGAAATGGAAATCGGGATGGCTCCGCGGGTATTTCGCTGCCAGATTGTCATCCCGCCTTCGGTGTGTCCCACGGCAGCCTTGCCATTCGGGGAAAGCGTGATGTCAAAGAGGTTTGCGTGTGCCGAATAGTGACGTTCGCCTAGGGGTGCGACGATACGGCCATTTGGGAGGATGGTCTCTCCGCCCGGGTTGACTTGCGCGACGCGATTGCCGGCGGGTGCACGGTAAGCGTTTAGGTCTGGGGCCTGCTGGGCAAGCACGGGCATTGCTGTGACTGCAGCGGCAGTGATGAATAGGCTTTTGGCAAGGAACACGGTTGTCTCCGCTTCGTATCTCGATGGTTGGATAGGCGTGGGTGGCGATGCGCCGGTCGATACCTGAAGTCTATTCGGTTATGCAGGTTTCATCCACACCCGGTCGATAACGTTGCGGCGATATACTCGGCGGAAATGATGTCCCGCGTCCGCACTGCTATTTGTCTGCTTTTGCCTGCCATTGTGGTTGCCGTTGCCGCTTGTGCACCGCGCATCGACAAGAACAATACGCCAACCGGCGCGTGGAGTCAGGAAAAGCTGGCATCCGCAACGACATCGGATGGCTATATTGGCAACGATGCCTGTCAGCCGTGTCACGCGGGTGAGTTCAAAAAGCATCATGGCTCGCGGCATATGAAAACGCTATATGAGGGCTTTACGGATGTCCTTGGCCCGCTCGCACCACCGGAAGGTCAGGTCCCTAATGGTGGCAATGTGACGTATGACCAGGGTCAGCTCGTCATCGAAGCGCCTAATAAAGACACCGGCCAGCCAGTTCCGATTCCGATTGACTTGGTGCTCGGCAGTGGCAAGACAGGGATGACATTTCTCGCGGTTCATCCGGGCGGAAGTGTTGAGATTCGCCAATCCTGGTTCCCAAGTGAGAAGTGCTTTCGGGTAACGCCAGGACAGGAAGATTTTGCCAACAAGACGATTGGGCAGACGCACGGCGTGGATGATGCGATTCGCTGTATCGGGTGCCACTCTGTGCCTCGTCCGGATACCAGCCTGATTCCTGAGCCGCGCTTTTTCGGTGTTGGATGTGAGTCCTGTCATGGGGCGGGTGCTGCGCATGCAAAGGCGATGCAAGCCGGGGACAAAACCCGTGGGCTGTTGTTGAACAAGTTTACGGACAAGGGTGGCAAGGTTATCAATGACACCTGTGGGAAGTGCCACCGCACACCTGAGGCGGTTGCAAAGCTCGACAAGCTGTCCCAGCAGGCAACAAACCGTTTTCAGCCGTATGGTCTGTCGAAGAGTAAGTGCTTTATCAAGAGCAATGACAAGCTCAGCTGCGTGACGTGTCATAACCCGCACGAGGATGCATCCAAGGATGAGGCAGGTTATATCAAGGCATGTGTTCAGTGTCACAGTGCGCCAGAAAAGGTCTGCAAGGTCAACCCGGTGGCGGACTGTATAAGGTGTCATATGCCGACAAAGCCGGTGTTCCCGGGGACGCCTTTCCCGGTTGAGATGGCCGATCACTTTATCCGCATCAACAAAGACATCAAGTAAAGATGTGTCGTGTATGACGCCAGAGCTTGTAATGTTTTGCGGGCTTGGCCCTTCGCGCATTTAGAGCGGTCTGATTGTCGAGTGAACCTACATCGACAACGTATTTGGAAGTAGATTTCGGTGCTCATCAAGTATCGGGATGCTAGATGGAGAACGCACATGGTTGCAGCGACGCAACGAACGATAAAACCCGTCCCTGTCTTGGACACGCCATTTTGAGTGTTTGCCGTTTCTAGCGCAACGCACTTAGATCAGCAATCAGGTTTTTAAGTCAGAAACAACAAGATAGTGTAATCCCTCACTCAGTGTGAGTGTGGCGACGATAGATGGAGACCCATATGGCTGTAACAACACAAACCCACTCAAAACCAATCCCGATGCCGGATAAGCCTTACTGGCAGGAGTACCACGAGGCGTGGCCGCTTGCTACTGCGGATGAAAACGATGTCCGTGCGATTGTCCTCGACAAAGCCGGTCAGCCATGGGTTGCGACCAAGGATGGTCCCCGCGTGCTGGTGCGTGCGGCATGGGTAAAGCCGGATGGCGCGGATGCAGTTGGCAGTAGTCATAGCATTTGCATCGATGCCAACGGCACAGTCTGGGTAGGTGCGACGAGTGGGCTGTGGATGATTACCGGTAACAAGGTCCAACCGGTGCCTAGTTTTTCGCAGGTTCCGATTGGTGCGGTTTCGGCAAAGGGCAACCTTGTTGTGGCGGCGGGCCCGGATGGCGTTTTCTGGACCAAAGGCGGCTATTGGGCCAAAGTGCCTGGTCGCACGATGCAGAATGTCCGCACGGTTTACATCGCAAATGATGGTCATATCTGGGTCGGAACATCCAGTGGGCTCTACATTTTGGACCCAACTGGCAAGAAGCCCGTCGTACGCTTGGGCCGACAGGATGTCCTTCTCAGCTCAAATGTTCACGATATTCGGGCATTGAAAAATGGCGATATCGCGATCGCGAGCACTGGCGGGCTGGATATTTACCGCGGACGAACCCGTGTCAAGAGTCTGTCATCAAAGGAGAGAATTCCATGCCGCGAGCTGCGGGCGGTGGCTCAAGATGCGGATGGTCGGCTCTGGCTGCCAAGTCGTATTGGGGTTGTTCGGTTTGATGGTGACCGGTTTAGGCTGCGTCACTCACGGCGGTGGCTGCTCGCCGATGATGCGCGAGGAGTGGCTATCGGGCCGGATGGCAGTGCGTGGGTCGCGACGGCGGGCGGCGTAGATACGATTCGCCGCAAGAAAATGACACTCGAAGCGAAGGCGGATTATTTCCTTGGCGTGCTGCGTAAGCGGCATATCCGCGAACCGGGACTTGTCGGCCCTGCGGTGCTGAAGAAGCGCGGGGACTTGTCAGAGAGCTTTATCGAGGATGATGACAACGACGGTGAGCACACCGGGATGTACATCGCCATCGAGTCTCTCCGCTATGCCGTCACCAAGGATCCGCGTGCGAAGGCAAATGCTCGAGCGGCATTCCGTGCGATGGAAATTCTCCAGGAGGCCACGGGTACGCCGCACTTTATTGCACGGTCGGTGCTGCCAGTTGGTACGCCACCACTTCACGAAGTTGACCGGACATTCACTGCGGATGAAATCGCTGAGGCGAGGCTACGAGACCCACGGGAAAAGCCGATCGCTAAGCGCTGGCTTCCGACCAAGGATGGCAAGTATTTATGGAAGCGGGATGCGAGCTCGGATGAAGTGGATGGCCATATGTATGGCTATGCGCTGTTCCATGATCTGGCTGCAGATGCCGCTGATAAAAAGCGTGTGGCGAGTCTGGTCGACCGGATTATTGGCGGGATTGTTGACAATGGGTATGTGCTTCAGGACATCGATGGCAAGGCAACCCGCTGGGGTAACTGGTCACCGAAGAGCCTCAATGGCGATCCGAACTGGAATGAAGAGCGCTACGGAAACTCCACCGAGATCATTTCTCACCTCGGCGTGGCTTATCACATGACCGGGAAGCAAAAGTATGTGGATGCCGCAAACTATCTCATTCAAAAACATGGCTATGCGGAGAACATCGGCAACCTTCGCTATGTGACGCCGAGCGAGGCGACCCACATTAACGATGAGCTGCTCTCGATGGTCTTTCCGAATCTGTTCAACCATTTGCTGATTCCGGATCTCAAGATGGTCGCGATCAAGGCCTTGAGGCAATGGCATCAGAGCTGTGTCCGAGACAATATCCCGTTCTATGACTTTGTCTACAACACGTATTCCGGGTCA
>JBEEMN010000211.1:0-4077 GCA_041192625.1 Armatimonadota bacterium | reverse complement strand
ACGGATGGCTCTCGCTAAGTTCATCCAGGACAACCGTATTCGTAACACCGTCGTCCTCACGGGAGACATTCACACTAACTGGGTCAATGACCTCAGGGTCGATGACCGTAAACCTGAGCTGCCGGTGGTTGCTACAGAGTTTGTTGGGACGAGTATCTCGAGCGGCGGGAATGGCGTGGATAAACCCAAGATTCTTGATGATTTGCTGCGCGAGAACCCATTTGTGAAGTTCCATAACCAGCAGCGTGGGTATGTCCGGTGCCGTGTCACGCCAACGCAGTGGACGACGGATTTCATGGTTGTCGACCAGGTTGCATCAGAGGGCGGTGTGGTCTCAAAGCGCGCATCCTTTGTAATAGATGCCGATAAACCAGGCGCGCGGTCCGTTTAACAAGTCATCATCATGCGAAGAAGGAGATGGTGACGGTCGTGCCAGCTCCTTCGATGCTCTGAATGGCGACATCTCCGCCGTGAGCTGCTGCGATGCTCTGCACAATGGACAGTCCAAGTCCCGTGCCTCCGACTTTCCGTGTTCGGCTGGCATCCACCCGATAAAAGCGCTCCTGCACATGCGGAAGGTGGGTTTCCGGAATGCCAACGCCAGTGTCTTGCACGATGAAAGCCGTTTGGGTCACCGTTATGTTCACATTCCCGGATTCCGGTGTGTGGCGATAGGCATTGCTGATCAGATTACAGAGTGCCCTGTGCATCAGCTCGCCATCAATATGTAAGGTCTGCACTTCAATCTGGTAATCCACCGCCGGGTGATTTGTAAACGATGCGCCAACTTCATCAATAGCGCCTTGCACCAGCTCTGCAACATCGGTTTCGCATCGGTTTGCGACCAACACTCCGTTGTCTGAGCGAGCGAGGAAGAGCAGGTTTTCGACGAGGCGTGTGGTGCGGTCGGCGGCTTGGTTGATACGCCGAAAGTAGTCACGGCTGCGGTCTGTTGCAAGGTCATCTATGGCCCCAAGCTCGGCGGCACCCTTAATAACGGTGAGTGGGCTTCGCAGCTCATGGGATGCATCCCCGACGAAGCGCCTCTGTTGCTCAAACTGCGTCTCAAGCCTTGAGAGCATATTGTTAATGGTCTGTGAGAGCTTGCCGAACTCATCCGTGCCGTTGACAGGAAGGCGGTCGGAGAGATTGTCTGCCTGTATCGTTTCTGCCTTGCGGCTGATGGCATCCACTGGGCTTAGCATCCTGCGTGTGAGGAACATCCCGGCAATGGTCGCTGCGAGAAGCGCGATCGGCGATAGCAGCAACATTTCACGGGTGATGGTCGCAAGGTCATCTTGGAGCCCCCGAATACTTGTCGCCGCCTGGAAGACAAGATCCATGTCACGGAACCGTATTGGCCGAGTGTATATGCGTTGATTTCCAGCGGTTACATAGGATTCCTGGCGCGTCTTTGCGGTTTGGATGATGAGACGCGCATCGACGGCTGGCGGCTGCCGTTCGTTAACGCGAGTGCCATCCGGGCTGTAGAGCGGCAGGTTTGGTGGAATCGGTGGCCGGCCAAAGCCATCAAAGGGCGGTCCAAAGTCCCGACGATCCCGGTTCGGGTCATTGTTTTGATTCGGATCCCCACTTACACGATTATCATTTCGAGGCTGGTTTGGATGTTGCTCGTGACCTTGTTGTTGGCCGAGCATCATGTTGCCCAGTCCACCCGGTGGTCCCCCCGGACCTCGCGGGCGTCCACCGCGGGGCTGTGTAATCTGTGTTGCCCGGCCGGAAAGCTCTCTGTCGAGCGTATTCATCATGCTGATGTAGATACGACCGCGAAGGGCCATCCCCATCCCAATCAGAATAAGGAAGAGGACCGTTACATTCAGCAGTGTAAGTTTTGCTCGGACAGTCATAAATTTTTAGGCTTTTGTGTGCCGATCGAGTATATAACCGGCCCCATAGACCGTGCGAATGAGGCGAGGTTCACGTGTGTCATCCAGTTTGCTGCGCAGCTGCTTAACGTAGACATCGACAACATTGGAACCAACCGCCGCATCATCATTCCAGACACGAAGACGTAGCTGTTCGCGGCTGATGACAGTTCCTTCGCGCAGAAGAAGCGCTTCGAAGACGCCGAATTCGCGTTGGGTGAGCTGCAGGTCGATACCACCGCGCTTGACGGTGTGGTTGACCGTATCGACTTCCAGATCATCGATATGGATGTAACGTGACTTTTCACGTGCATCCCGGCGGAGGAGAACGCGGCATCGTGCCAGGAGCACCTCCATCGAAAATGGTTTTGTCAGATAGTCATCCGCGCCGGCCTCAAGGCCGCGGACTTCATCCTTTACGGTGTCGCGAGCGGTGAGCATCAGGATAGGCGTGCGGTCGCGTCCGGAGCGGAGGCGTTTGCAGATTTCGATGCCATCCATTCCCGGGAGCATGCCATCGACGACGAGGAGGCCCCAGCCTCCTTCACGTGCGAGCTCGATGCCTTCGGTCCCGCTCGATGCAATTTCTACCGTCCAACCTGCGGACTCAAGGCCAATTTTGACAATTTCCGCAATGTTTTCGTCATCCTCAATGCACAAAATCTTCATAGTTGTCTCATTGTGGGTGATGATTATGAAGTCACAGTGAGGAATTATCGTCTTTGGTGTGTTAGATGGGGTAATGCATCGCTAAATCTGCCGAATGGCGTTTTCGGTTGCAGGACCGCTTAATTCGACATCACACGTGTTCATCTGGATCAGCTGTCCCTGTTCCAGCCGATAGATTTTGTCCGCGAGGCGTAGTGGGGCATCCCGATGCGTGACCATCACCACCGTCCGCCCAACCATCAGGCGCTTCAAAGCATCCAGAACGCCCGCCTCCGTTTCCGGATCCAGTGCGCTTGTCGGCTCATCCAGAAGGAGGACTGGGGCATCCCGGAGGAATGCGCGCGCAAGCCCAACCCGTTGGCGCTCACCACCGGAAAGCTTTGCCCCGCGTTCACCTACGATGGTATCAAGGCCATCCGGAAAGGTGGTGATTGACGCCCGCAGTGCTGCGGCATCGACTGCATTTTCGATTTCATCCGCCGTCGCACCCGGCTTTGCAAGGAGGAGGTTCTCCCGAATCGTCCCTGGAAAGAGCACAGTTTCCTGGAGCACAGTTGCGTAGATGTTTCGAAGGCCTTCCGGGTCGAGCTGGGTTGCCGGGATATTGTTGATGCTGACATTTCCGGAGACGGGATCAATGAGGCGCAGCAGCAGTCCGATAAGGGTAGATTTTCCGATACCCGTTGGTCCGGTGAGCGCGATGACATCCCCTTTGCGGATCGAAATGCTCACATCTTGCAAAATCGGATGCGCCTCATCATAGGCAAAGCTGACATTTGTGAGAGCTATCTCCGTGATGTCGGTGGGGATGGCTTGTGGGTTGATAGGCACAGGGACATCGGTGTCCGTTTGCAGGAGAAAGTCAATCCGTTCAAGGCTGACGAGCTGGGTTTGTAGGCTTGCCCACTTCTTTCCGATGGTGCGGATAGGCGTGTAGATTTGACCGAGATAGTGGATGCCAAGGATGACCTGACCTGGCGAGAGGGTACCGTGCGCTGCGGCATCCGCGCCGATGTACAGTGCTCCCGCAAGTCCAATTGCACAGAGCACCTGTACGGCAGCCCCAAGGCTGCTGTCAAGCCAGGCAATGCGAATGCGGCGGGCAACTGCACTTTCTGCAATGGTTCGATACCGTGCCAGGGTATAGCTTCGCAGGTTGTACGCTTTGACTGTCTGCAGGCCTGAGAGCGCACTTTCGATGATGCCAAGGGCCTGACTTTCCTGTTGCTTGGCGGCGCGTGCGGTGGATTTGAGGGCTGGGCGCGTCGTTCGTCCGATCACGACGAGGATGGGTCCAAGAACCAAGGCGATCAGCGCGAGCTGAAGGTTGAGGGTTAGCAGCGCTGCGGTCATCGCGATGATGGAAAGTGTTGCCGTTAGCACGGGTAGCGCACCTTCAAGGAGAATCCACTCCAGAGCCTGGGTGTCGGTTTGGATGCGGTAGAGGGCATCGGCCGTCCCGGATGTCAGGTGGCTTGCAATCGAACGCTTTTGTGCCGCATCAAAGCATTGGCCACGCAGC
>JBEEMN010000210.1:0-4080 GCA_041192625.1 Armatimonadota bacterium | reverse complement strand
GCGATTGCCTTTGCATTTGCAGGTGTGGCCTTCGGTGCTATCTATTTCCAGACATCCCGTGGTGAGGCACCTGTCGGTAGTCCGCAGGTCGCTGTGAATGCATCTGCAAACGTGAATGTCAAAGCTCCTGCAGAGAACGAAGACACCGCACTTGCGTTTACCCGTGAGCAGGCACAGCAGGTCGCAACCGTGGACAACACGACAAGTGATCCATTTGCAAAATCGGTACCAGAGTCTGATGCACCAGCTGCGTTACCACCTTCGGTTGTAAACAAGCCAGTGAGCGATAAGCGTACGGGCGGACTAAAACCGTTGATTGTCGCAAGCGCTCCACCGCAAGCAAGTCAACTTGATGTACATCATTCAGAGACTAGCTTAGAGATGGCTCCGCAGATAGCCGCAGATCAGCTACCTGCCGCACCGAGAATGGCGATGCGTTCCAGTGCCGCCCCATTACAAAGTGTTACACCAATGGATGCCTCTCAACAGGGGACAACCCAAGCTTCGTATATGCCATCGCCTGCGATGGAGCTTACCGAGACTCAGAACCGCCTGCGGGGTCTCCTTCAGTGATAGAAACACAACGGATTGCAGCAGCCTTTCGAAGTGCAGATGCTGCTCTACGCAGTGGAAACATCCGCAAATCAGCAACCTTCCTTGGCGATTTGGCTAAGGTGGAAGCAAATGTCGTTATCCAGTGGACAGCAGCACTTGCGTTTATCCAGCTGCGCGACCTCATCACGGCTAATCAATTTTTAGCGAAAGCACAAGCATCCACGCATGGTGATCCGGTAACGATGCTCCTTCGGCATGCTGCGCAATCACTCGCTGGCTCAGATGCTGCAGCAAATGCAACGTGGCTCGAGATTACGCGCAAGTACGGGACCGACACGGGAGTTCTGGACCTCGAGCTTCCGCTACGCCGAATCAAAGACTTTATGGAAAGCAACGCTTCCTGTTGCATCCTATTGTTGCTCCACGCAGATTTGTACCAATTTTCGGGCGAACCGAAAGCATCCCAGGAGCTCTACAGACGCATCATCAAGCAGCAGCCCGAATGGCCACGCCCGCATATTAACTATGGCTTGGCGTTGATCTCATCCGGGAAGGTCGATGAAGCCATTCGCATTTTGGAACGCGCGGTGTCATTGGATCCAAATGATGCCAAGGCAGCGTTGCTCCTTGGGGATGCCCGAATGCGCGATGGACAGCGTGCTGACACGACCGAGCCTGTGGGGACGAAAGTATCACCTGATCTGAGTGTGACGCAAGGTATTGTTGAACTCAAACGGGGAAACTTGGACCGGGCTCGTAGCGACTTTAAGGCCGCACGTGGCTTGGCTCCGCTCAATCCAGCGCCTGCGATTGGTTTGGCCGATGTTGAACGTATCGACAAGAATTATGTGAAGGCGGCAGCGCATTACACGGATGCGCTTCAGCTTGCAATCCGGGGAGGCTATGCATCATCGGAGCCAGCGATACGCCTAAGTCTAGCGGATGTCTATATCACGGCGGGGCGTTTTCACGAGGCGATGGAAGTTCTTGAGACAGGGCTAAAACGATTTCCACTGCTCATGGACAAGTGGAACGTGCGTCGTGCGGATGCCGCCGATGGCCTTCGAAATCCGGCGCTTGCGGAACAGGTGTTGCGCACCGCACTTGAGACTGTCGAGGCTTCCGAGGTCGAATGTGCATTGTCGATTCAAAAACGGGGTCTCATCGAAAAGTGCATCTTGACGTATCAGGTAGAGCTAAGCAAAAGGCCTAGCGCAGCCAGACGAGCACAGATCCAAACCGCGCTAGGACACATTTATACGACGCAGGGTGACCATGCTGCGGCGTACGCGATCCGCCTTGATGTTGCGAAATCCCGGGGCCGAGGTATCGACTGGTACCGTGCAGGAACATCGGCTCTCGCAGCACAAAAACTTATCGAGTCCAAGGATGCCTTTCGGAGAGCTCTTACATCCACAAATCTTCCATCGGATGTCCGAAAAGCGCTTTCTCCGGAGCTGGCAGTTCCGAAGTAAGTCTGTTTACCGTACAGTCCCCGTGATGCGCTGCGGTCAGTCGCGGTGGTGCTGGCTAAACTCGACGATGACTCCATCGGGGTCGAGGGTGTAGCACAGCCGCTTTTGGATGTTATCCACGATACGGAATGGCACTGTAACGGGGGAGCTGAAGACGGGAATCCCGTTTACCTTTAGTTGTTCAATGAGTTCGTCCAGATCCTGGACATCCAACGCAAAGTGTCTAAGTCCAGGGGTATTCGGCTGCGAATTTGCTGGAACGTTGTCGCCAGTTGGGGAATGGTATTGCAGGAGTTCGATTCTACATCCACCGCCCAGTGGTTGGACAAAGACACACGATGCCTTTGCTCCCGCGAGGCCGGTTACAGTATCGATCCATCCGCCTTCGAGCTCGCACCTGAAAGTCTCACGCATTCCGAGGAGGCCCACGTAGAAGCGCAAGCTGGCATCCATACATGTGACAACGATGTTGATGTGATTAATGGTCATTGGTATTAGGTCTAATCAGCAGGCTGCTGATCTGTCACAGCTGCGAGGTTCATTGCCATAGTAGCAATCTGGTCGAGGCTTGACATCACGCCCGGGACATCACTTGCAGGACGCGTATCTAGCCATACATCCCCTACGAGCATCACCAAGGTGTTCTTCGGCAGGCGGGACATCAATGTACTTACATCGGAGCCCAGCTGCTCTCCGCCGTGTCCGCTTGCCACGACCAGAATCGGTGGATAGGCGGAAACGGGAATTTCTGGGATTTGCGTTGCCGTGCCAGATGGAACGATTAAGGCTTCCGGTATAAACGCTGCGATGCGGGATAAATCCTCTTCAAAACCTGTCAGGATGACAAGTGTCTCGCCAGTGGTTGAACCGAGTGAACGGAGGCCATCAAGGATTGCTGCCCGGTCTGCTTCCGGAATGACAAGCGCGCTCTCACCCAAACCGGTCAGAAGAATCGGGATGTGTGCTGTCAGGGCACTGGCACGAAGATCAGAGAGAAGAGAAGGGGCATCCACTCCAGATGAAAACGGTGCAAGCACAATACAATCTGGTCGGAGTCCCCGCGAGCGTCTCAGGGCTTCTCCCGTAGATGTTGCGGCTGAAACGGCATTACGGTGACCGCGCAGCGCACTCGCCGTGGATTGCCTCCGGATCGGATCTCCATCCACCACGAGGTACAGGCGTAGTGTTTCCTCAGCTGTTGGGATGCCATTCGTCGGTGTCGCATTGGCACGTCGCAGGCTGATCGTGAATGTTGTTCCAAGGCCGAGCGTGCTGGTAACGGTTACGCTGCCGCCCATGCGCTCAACGAGTGCCTTGGTGATCGCAAGGCCCAGGCCTGTGCCGCCTGTTTCACGGGTGGATGAGTTGTCTGCTCGGTAAAAGCGTTCAAAGACACGCTCAAGGTCTTCAGGTGAAATGCCTGAGCCTGAGTCTGTAATCTGTGTCGTGACCACATCATCGTCGCAGGTAACCCGAATCGTGATCTTCCCTTGCGGTGGGGTGTATTTGATCGCATTTGAAACCAGATTAAACATCACCTGTGAGATGCGGTCTGGGTCTCCCTCAACCCATGGGTTGATCTTTGTGAACTGCATCCCAAGGGCAATGCCCTTTGCCTTTGCCTGACCTGTTAGCATGTGGACAACGTGCTGCACAACCGGACGATAGTCTGTTGGGATTCTTCTCAGGCGGGTACCGCCGGCTTCGATGCGTGAGATATCCAGAATATCGTTGATGAGTGTTGTCAGGCGGTCAGTTGATTCCCCCGCAAGTGACAGGAATTCGCGTTGTGTCGCAGTGATGTGTCCTGCCTGACCATCTAGCATCAGGTCAAGATAGCCTTTGATGGCTGTCAAGGGAGTACGGAGCTCATGGGAGACTGTTGAGACGAACTCAGTCTTCATACGGTCGACTTCTGTTTCGCGCGTGACATCACGGAGGGTAATGATCCGTCCCAGCCACTCGGACCCGGCGCCAGGTGCGGTTTCTGCTCTAACGCCGACACTCGCTACCCGGATGATTCGCGTGCGTTCACCACTGAGGTAGACCG
>JBEEMN010000209.1:0-4083 GCA_041192625.1 Armatimonadota bacterium | reverse complement strand
TGCAATCACTCCCGGGACCGCGCGGTCCATAAATGGTGCACTGTCGAATCCAAGATGCCGAATTCCAGCAACGATTGCACGACGCATAAGTCGGCGTAGTACATAGCCATGCTTATCTTTGTCGGGCAGGACGCCATCACCGATTAGAAATGTCGTTGCCCGGATATGGTCTGCAATCCGTCTGAATGCAATATCGGTGGTTGCATCAGGTGTCGATGTATACGTCTTGCCGCTCAGCGCTTCCAGATGATTGATAATGGGGCGAATGACATCGGTCTCGAACGGTCCGGCAAGATCATTGATGGCTGCGGCAGTGCGCTCGAGGCCCATTCCGGTATCGATATTCTTCTTTGGAAGCGCTTGGAGTGCGTAGTCACCCCCAGCTCCAATGCCGGTGAACTGCGTGAAAACATTGTTCCAGATCTCAAGCCAGCGGCTCCCCTCGCCATCCCAATCCTGGTCAAACGGTAAGTGAGGCTGGAGGTCAAAGAAAATCTCTGAACAAGGACCACATGGACCTTGACTCTTCTCGACGATCGCGTTTGAAGGCCAATAGTTCGTTTTTTGGCCTAGTCGGGTGATGCGTTCATCTGGCATCCCGAACTTTCTCCAGAGTGCGTACGCATCGTCATCATCCTGATAAATCGTGACGCGGATACGCTTGCGGTCGATTTTTAAGACATCAAACAAGAACTCTGCGGACCACTCCACCGCTTCGGGCTTGAAGTAGTCACCAAAGCTGAAGTTTCCAAGCATTTCGAAAAACGTACAGTGGCTGATATCACCGATGTCATCGATGTCTTTAGTACGCAAACACTTTTGACTGGTCGCGATGCTTGTCCTCGGAGGTGTTGCGCGGTCTTCAAAGTAGGCTTTGAACGGGACCATTCCAGCAACAGTAAAGAGGAGTGTGGGGTCTTCTGTGACCAACGAATCTGATGGCAGGACGAGCGCACCTTTGGATGCGAAGAAGTCGAGGTAGGCGCGGCGGAGTTCACTAGCTTCCATATTGAGAAAAGTATATCGCCAGCACCCTGTGGAAGTTTCGTACCTGAGTCCACCATAAAACCCGTATTCGGGTAAAATGTGCGTTGGTTCAGTATTGAGGTTTAGTGACCGATATTACTGAGTGGAAGGTTACAGTTCGGCATGCATGATGACTCAACCACGGTAGATCGGCCCCTCTCGCTTCATGGACCCAATGCGGCCTATGCCCGCGAGTTGTATGAGCGCTGGATGGAAGATCCGGCGTCAATCGACTCCGATACAAGTGCTCTTTTTGCGACAGGTTATATTCCGCCTGCCGAAACAAGCAGTACTTCAGTAGTAGAAACAACTAATGTTGAAACTATCATGCGGGCGGTACACCTCGCTGGTCTAATTCGTGAACATGGCCATGTCGAGGCAAATCTGAACCCCTTGCGGAGCCCATCGAAGATAGATCCGCAGCTGACGCTTGCCTATCACGGACTCACCGAATCAGATCTGGCATCGCTTCCTCCATCCGTTGTTGGTGGTCCCGCGGCCGCTGGAACATCCAATGCACTAGATGCAATGAACCGTCTTCGACACGTTTATTGCGGGACGATTGGCTACGAGGATGATCACGTCCAGTCGCCTGAGCAACGTAACTGGTTGCGTGATGCCTTTGAATCGGGCCGCTACCTTAGAGCGATTACAAACGATGATCGTTCGTGGCTGCTTGAGCGCATTACCGAAGTGGACACATTCGAGCAGTTTCTCCACAAGACCCAACCGTTTCAGGGTGAAAAACGCTTTTCGATCGAAGGCGTCGACATGTTGGTTCCAGTCCTTCAGAGCATCGTCCAAGGCGCAGCCCTGGCCGGCAACCTCGAAGTTGTTATTGGAATGGCCCACCGCGGGCGGCTAAATGTCCTGACACATGTCCTCAAAAAACCATATCGCCAGATGCTCTCTGAGTTCATCAAGGGCAAAAAGTACCTCGTGCCAAGTACGAGCGGCGCTGGATCCGGTGGCTATACCGGCGATGTGAAATATCACAAGGGTTATGAGCTCCGCATTGAGACAGCTGATCATGGAAGCGTTCCTGTCACGCTCGTGCCTAACCCCTCGCACCTTGAGTTCGTGAATCCTGTTGTCCTTGGCCGCGCACGCGCCGCTCAGGAACATCGCGACCATCAGGGAAAACCCTCCCGGGACATCCTTGCTGCGCTTTCTATCTTGATTCACGGTGATGCTGCATTCCCTGGCCAGGGTGTTGTAGCTGAAAGTCTAAACCTTTCGCGCGTGCCAGGCTACCGCGTTGGTGGAACCATCCATATCATCGCAAACAATCAGGTTGGATTCACAACGGATCCTGAAAACAGCCGCTCTACACTGTACTCTTCCGACCTCGCAAAGGGGTTTGAGATACCAATTGTTCACGTGAATGGAGATGATCCAGATGCATGTCTCGCGATGGCGCGAATGGCATTGGACTTCCGCCAGAAATTTGGCTGCGACTTCCTGATCGACATTATCGGATACCGTCGACACGGACATAACGAAACCGATGAGCCCCGCTACACGCAACCTCAAATGTACGGTGTTGTCGATGCACATCCACGTCTTCGTGAGCTTTATGCTGAGCGCTTGACAGCAAAGGGTGTCGTCGATTCGTCTGTTGTAGATTCGATGTTGTCTACAGTCCGTGAGGCGCTTGCAGATGCGCGCCAATATGCACTGGAACAGGCTGGTGGAACCGTAACAACACCGGCAGTTACCATCGCCCCGGATATCGTCGTTGAAAATGTTTCGTTTGACCGATTGCAGGTCCTAAACGATGCGATTACATCCACTCCGGATGGATTTGCAGTGAACGATAAGCAGTTACGGCAGGTTCTCAAGCCACGTAAAGCAGCTCTGACCGCAGATGAACCGGGCATCAACTGGGCACATGCAGAGGCATTGGCATATGCTTCCATTCTCGAAGATGGAACCCCTATCCGCCTCTCAGGTCAGGATGCGCAGAGAGGCACCTTCTCACAGCGGATGTTGGTCTTGCATGACGTCGAGACCGGGGCCCGATGTCACCTACTCAGATTCGTTCCAACCGCGAATGCATCCATTGCAATCCTGAACTCACCGCTTTCGGAAACGGCGGCGTTGGGCTTCGAATACGGCTACAGCGCTCATGCAAAGGAAACGCTTGTTCTCTGGGAAGGGCAATTTGGTGACTTTGCTAACGGAGCCCAAGTCATCATTGATCAGTTCATCGTGAGCGGTGATGCAAAGTGGTCGCAGAAATCCGGTTTGGTGATGCTCCTTCCCCATGGTTACGAGGGTCAGGGACCGGAGCACTCATCGGGACGTGTGGAGCGTTTCCTACAGTCGGCTGCAGGAAACAATATCAGGGTCGCAAACTGCACCACACCCGCAAACTACTTCCATCTGCTAAGACGACAGGCAAAGTCGTTGTCGATAGATCCTCGGCCGCTTATCGTGATGACACCAAAGAGTCTTCTTCGTCATCCAAAGGCGGTGTCACATTCATCCAGCCTCACGACGGGCGCATTCCAACCTGTACTCGATGACATGCGAACAGACATCGATAAGGGTTCGATCAAGCGAATCGTTATGTCCAGTGGCAAGATAATTGTGGACTTGCTGGCAAGCCCGTCCCTAGACCCGATGACCACGGCATTGCTTCGCTTGGAAGAGATTCATCCATTCCCGATGGACGACATCACACGCCTTATCGCAACGTACCCCAACGCGACAGAGTTCGTCTTTGTACAAGAGGAACCTTTGAACATGGGAACGGCAAGCTATGTCATTCCAAAACTACAAGAGCTATTGCCTTCCAACCTTGCGCTGCGCGTCGTTGGCCGTCCGCTGGAAGCAAGTCCTGCCGAAGGAAGCATCGATATGCACAACGCGATGCAGGCCCACATTGTTCACTCAGCACTTTCCTAAAGGATTCATGGATTAACATCCAAAGGAGTTTGTTATGTCAGTCGAAATCATCGTACCCAACATGGGTGAATCTGTTGTAGAAGCCACCGTTGCACAGTGGATCAAGAAGGTTGGAGATGCGGTCAAGGCTGGGGATGATCTGGTTGA
>JBEEMN010000208.1:0-4091 GCA_041192625.1 Armatimonadota bacterium | reverse complement strand
AAGATGTGCTGCGCGAGCGCCTCGCAGAGTTCTACGCGCAGCGCACTCTCCTCAAGGGACGTGTAAGTCCAAAGGAAGTGACGGAAGCCATTTACATCATGGCATCCCCGCGGCTCTATCTCACCACCGGGCATGTTGTCCCTGTGGATGCAGGACGCAACGAGGCCTTCCTCCGCTAAACGAAAGGTTTGTGCCAGCTGTCCGCTTACGAAACGGTGGTCAGCTGACGGAACCTACGGTGAAACGGCCTGGTGTAGCGCCGTTCCGGTGACCAATCCGGATTGGCAAGCACAACGCGGTCAAAGGTACCCCGAAATGGCCTGACCATGACACGGGCAAGACAGTCTGCAACCAGCTCCGGGTGTGCCCCGTAGGCGCCCGTTCCAAATGGCGGGAGCACCACGCGGTCGTAGCCAAATGCACCAGCAATCCACAACATCCGCGTAAAACGCTGCGTCAACAATACTTCACGTGCAAGCTCACTGAGACCTTGCGTGCGCGGAGGGCTTATCGCGAGGATGTCCATCGTCCACGGCTCCGTAAGCAACGTGCCATCATCGGAGCGGATCACACTGACTCCCGGACACAGCGCGGCCCACTCGGTGGCGACCACCGGAGAAAACTCGCGGTGAAAAGGATACATCGCCAGCCCAGCCAGTGATGACAGCACGGTCGTCGTGCGACAAACAAACTCTTCAATTCCGCGCCCGTGGTCAAGCAGCTTGCCGCCGGGATGGTTGCCATCGGTTGGCATCACCGTCAGCACGCGGAAAACCCCATGCCGGGCTTGGCGTGTAGCGGCTGTCAGCGTTGTGTTACGAACCTCAACCCGGGTCGTTTGGAACCGCTTGCGGAATGCCGGAAGCTCCGCTTCCGGCGGAAGATCCAGCGTCGAAAGGCGCTGCGCAAGCAATCGATCCGAAAGCTCAATCGGCAATCCGTGTACAAAATAACGCTCGTTTTCAAGGACATCGATGGTCTGTGAACCAACATCCATGCACCAGTCATCATCCCGGTCCATCTGCGCCCGCATTTCCGCTGCGACATCCACAGAATCGAAAAAGGCATACTCAAACTTTGCAGACCTACGCGTAAGGGATAGAAGCCTTAGGTCCGATGGAGATGCCATAGCTGCTATCCTACCCTTAGTTGCACTAGCAATGAGTTATCAACATTTCACATGTGAATTTTGACATCTTGTACAGATTTATAGTACGGCTGCCCCCGTATAAAACCCGATGTTTCTTGCGACAAACATTTACAACGTCACTCAGACATACCGCCGTAAATCGTCTGGCGTTACACTCATTCCATGGAAATCTGTCTGGTTGGTGGCTCCGGCATAATCTCGACATCCGTCACCAAGCTCCTCCTCGAGCGCGGCCACGCGGTGACGTGCGTCACACGTGGAAATCGTCCCCTCCCCGATGGCGTTGAGCCTATCCTTGTCACAAGCATCGAGGATGGCAATCTGGCCCGTGAAGTGCGCTACCGCCACTTTGATGTTGTGGTGGATTTTCTGACCTTTGATGCCGATGATGCAGCCCGGGCTATTGAGACATGGACGGGCCGAACCGATCAATATGTCTTTATCAGCTCTGCGAGCTGCTACAAAAAACCTGCGGGCAGCCCGTTCATCACCGAGAGCACACCCCTTGCAAATCCGCATTGGGATTACAGCCGGAAAAAGATCGCCGCAGAGCTAGCCTTCGATGTCGCAGCGCGCGAAACAAACTTCCCACTCGTCACCGTCAGGCCATCACTGACCTACGGCGACCACCATATCCCACTCATTCTCAATAGCTGGACGCACCCATTTACCATCATCGACCGGATGAAACGCGGGCAGGCAGTCATCCTCCCCGGGGATGGTGCATCACTGTGGACCGTTACCCACGCCGATGACTTTGCCTTCGGCCTCGTGGGGCTCCTCGGGAATCCGCAAACCCTTGGGCATGCGTTTCACATCACATCCGATGAATCCATCACTTGGCGCCAGGCGTATGAAATGGCCGCAGCAGCGTTCAATGTCCCTTACATCCCAGTTGAGATTTCAAGTCATACGCTTGCAAAGGCCTACCCCGATTGGGAAGGGACGCTTCTCGGCGACAAGGCAATCAGTGTTGTCTTTGATAACAGCAAGATCAAGCGCTTTGTCCCAGGATTTGCAGCATCGATTGGCTTTGCCGAAGGGATGCGCCGCGCGGCTAAGTGGTTTACCGAGCATCCGGGGTTTCGTACGGTGGAACCGGAGCTTGATGCGCGCCATACACAGCTTGCTGGGATGTATCACGAGCTGGAAACGGCATTGGTTGGCCGTCTCCGAAGGGGAGATGCGGTTCGTTAGGCGGAGGCTTTACAGGTTTCTGGCCAGCTCACGGAGTGCATCCGAGCTGGATTTCTCCTCAGTCATCGCACGCTGAAGCTCTGCCATCCGATCCGATGTCTGGTTTGCCGGGTCACGGCGGAGTAAAGCTGTTTGTACATCGACGGTGCCACACGCCACCGCGTAGCGGACGATAGCCTCGCGCATCGATGATGCCTTTGCAAGCAACATATCTGCATGGCTGCGGGACATATCGAGGTCACCGAGGGCGGCATCACGCTCATCCTGTAAGTAACTCACCTGCGCTTCGAGCGTCGAAATGAGCTCTTGCAGGCGGTCCACCTCAGATGCGCTTGCGGCAGTTTCCTTGATGGATGTAATCTCCGTGGCAAGGGTGTCAAGCTGGGATGCGGTTGCCTGATGGGCATCATCCACACTCTGACGTAGCGCAGCCAGTGCGGTTTCGAGTTTCGTGATTTGTTCGTCCATCGTGTCCTCCATCATCAACTGCAAATGGTGCATATGCAAGCCATCCGACACCGGAGTAACTGCATAAATCATGCCGCTCCCGCTAGCCTGCAAGACAGAAGGCAAATCATCCATAAAAGTGCCGGCTTTGGTACAATTGCACCCATACCCGGTCATTCGTTTCCTACCGTGGAAAAGCATCGGGATACCAGCCGTTTACCATCATGGCAGCGGTACGGTAATTGCACTATCAGAAAGTAATCATGCCCGAATCATCCGATGTCACCAAGCTGGGAACATTTTCTTTCGACCGAGACCTTAGGTTTACTTGGTTGGATGATGGTGATGCCACAGATATGCTTGGCCAGAGTATCTGGACGATTATTGGAGGGCCGTGGCGCCAGGCGCTCTACCGTGCGCTAAAGTCTATTGCACGTGGCCACACAGCGGTCGACGAAACCGTTATCATCGCTGACCGTAAGGTAACCGCTCATCTCTCACGCACGGATGCCGGCTATGAAGCAAGCTTTACGATCACCGGCATGGGCGGCACTGTTCCAACCCTCCTCGCGCCTGTTACACAGGAGAGCATCCATATCGCAACCCCACCCGAAGGGGATGACTTCTTCGTACGGGCGGCGGATTTGCTCTGTGTTCTGACTGTCCCGGATGGCCGCTTAAAGCGGATTAATCCAGCCTGGGAGCGCGCTCTCGGCTTCCCTGTCGCGGCACTCGAAGGCAAACGCCTCGAGGATTTGATTCATCTGGATGACCAGCAAGAAGTTGCGGCGGCGCTCTCGATGCCGACAAGCGACCCTAGTCCACGGCGCTTCACGTGTCGTTTGAAGTCCGCAAGCGGTGAGCTGCGCTATCTCCAATGGAGTGCTGCTGTTGGGCAAAATGGTGGAGAGCTGTATGCGGCGGCACGAGATGTGACTGAACACCGCGTCGCGGAAGCTGCGATTCGACGTCAGATTTACCGTGATCCGCTGACGCAGCTGCACAACCGCAGGTTCCTTGAGGACCAGCTTGGCGAGGCACTTGCCGCGGGAAATGACAGCCCACTAGCATTGTTGTTCATCGATTTAGACCGTTTTAAGCCGATTAACGATGCGCTTGGCCACGATGTTGGCGACCAGGTGTTGCAGGTCGTCGCAAGGCGGTTGGAGCAGACACTGCGCGCTGAAGACGTTGTTGCGCGCCTCGGCGGGGATGAGTTTGTCGCTCTGCTTCCCCGGATTGCTGCGATTGGGGATGCTGCATTGGTTGCACAAAAGCTCCTCGAGGCACTCCAGCA
>JBEEMN010000207.1:0-4103 GCA_041192625.1 Armatimonadota bacterium | reverse complement strand
TAGTGGGTCATGGACCCGATCTGAGGTGAGCTTGATGGACAATAATCACTGGGGTTTTCCAACGAACCGGCGTGAGTTTCTGACCGGAATCGGTGGCGGATTTGCTGGCCTCGCTCTTACGAGTATGCTTGCCGATGAAGGCATTGCGATGCCATCCGCTGGGCAAGGGTCTCTTCGGATTCAGCACCATCCGCCAAAAGTCAAGCGTGTCATTCAGCTGTTCATGAATGGTGGCGCGAGCCCGATGGATTTGTATGACTACAAGCCTGCGTTGATCAAGTATCACGGGCAAAAGCTCCCGGCGCATATTCGCCCGGAAGGCTCGCCGAATGAGCCAGGTCTGTGTCTTAAGAGTCCGTTTACCTTCAAGCAATATGGGCAATCAGGCCGCTGGGTCAGCGATCAGTTTCCTGAGCAGGCGAAGCTTGTTGATGAGATGGCGTTCTTTATGGCGATGGCCAGTAAGTCGAACGTCCACGGACCAGCATCGTACATGATGAACACTGGCTTTATTCTGCCGGGATTCCCATGTATGGGAGCATGGATTTCCTATGCGATCGGCAGCTTGCGTGACAACTTGCCAACATTCGTTGTTCTCCCTGATAATCGTGGACTCCCATACAATCAGCGTGGGAACTTCAGTAGCGGTTTCTTACCGGTTGTTCACCAAGGCACGATGATTAACGGTACTGGCCCTGGTGCAGTCTCAGACCTCTTTGCTGGTGATAAGTACGGCTTTGCGAACAAGGACACAGACAAAGCTGGTCTTGAGGCGCTGTCAAAGCTGAATAAGGCGCATGCCGCATCGCATCCAGGTGATTCACGGCTAGATGCACGCATCTCCAGCTACGAGCTCGCCGCGCGCATGCAGCTGAGTGCGCCAGAAGCCTTTGACCTCTCACGTGAGTCACAGGCGGTCAAGGATTCCTATGGTATTGGAACCCCGCACACCGATGACTTTGGTAAGCGCTGTCTCTTGGCTGCCCGTCTTGCGGAGCGTGGTGTTCGCTTCACGCAGGTCTGGAGTGGTCCACAGGGAGCTGTCAACAACTGGGACAACCACGGCAATATCCGTACAGAGCTTCCTCCGATGGCGGCAAGTATTGACAAGCCAATCGCGGCTCTGCTGCGTGACCTCAAGGCGCGCGGTCTTGATAAGGACACATTGGTTATCTGGTCGACAGAGTTTGGGCGCACTCCGTTTGCACAGGGTGGCGAGGGCCGCGACCATAATGGTGGTACGTTCGTTAGCTGGATCTGGGGTGCGGGTGTCAAGCCCGGCGTCGCTTACGGTCAGAGCGATGAGCTTGCGTTCAAGACCGCTGAAAATACGACCTACTCGTACGACTTCCATGCGACGATTCTGCACCTGCTGGGTATCGACCACACCAAATTGACATGGCGTCAGAATGGCGTGGATCGCCGCCTCACGGATGTCCATGGCCATGTGGTCAAGGAAGTGCTCGCGTAACTGCTAGCTGCTGTTGGATGTACAAAGCCCTCCGGATTCCGGAGGGCTTTTTCTCTACCATGCGCCGCGTAAATCCCTAAGAGAGCAGCAGTCAGAGGTCGGAGCATCCGACTCGTGGATGTCAGCATGAGTACGGTATTCGCTCTTTGGTGTTAGCAAATCGTAGAGGATGTCACCATTGTTAGTTGAACGGATTGGGAGTTTGTCACAGGTAGGGATACACGAACCAAATACCGATCACTCAGCACCGTCGGCTTTGTACGTTCGGGAGCTGGGGACTAACCGGCCTGCCCAAAGTGGTCAGTTTGGGCAGGCATTCAAACCATCGCAAGCAACTTTTGGGGGAAGTTCCTACATACATCTACAGTTCGATGGGGATTAGGCAATAAGCTCCACAAGAGGTCCAGCATGAGACAAACCGTTTTGTTTCAGCTCAAGATCTTCGTTGCCGTAATACTTGATCGGGTTGCCCTGCGCGTTAAGGATGGTGGTCCACCAGTCACCGATTGTGCGACAACCCGCATCGCCGTACGTAGGGTAACAAATGTAACGACCAGGAAACTTGAGCTTACCGCTGCAGCCACCAACAATGACATATGGCCATTCCAAGCAGTCTCCATGGTGTTTGTTTGAAGAGTCGCTGAGGTAGATGATCATCGTATTGTCCAGCATATTGCCATTACCCTCAGGAACAGCCTTCAACTTTCTTGCAATACTTGCAATCAATTCCATGTGATGCTTTTGAATGATTTCCCGGCATTGAGCTTGGTCTCGTCCGTTATCACCTTCGTCGTGGCCAATTCCGTGTATGTTTCGCGCTAACCCAAGGGCCTTATAGACCGTGTTTGCATTGTCCAAACGGATCGTTACACAGTTGGTGAGGCCGGCAATCAAAGCCGCTGCTGCTAAGTCACAGTGGGCTTCTTGGCGAACTTCCTCTATCGCTGACGTAAACTTGTCAGTCAGCTTTGGTGCGTTGCCCTTCAGATTATCTTTCATCCCGACGAGCTTACTATGACGTGTCTGGAGCTCCTCAAAAGCATTGAGATATGCATCCATCTTCATCTTTTCCGCTGATGGAATGGACCGTTCAACTTTCTTGATGTCATCGACCATAAAGTCTAAAAGGTTTTTCTGAAGCTTGAAGCGTCTTTCTCCATCTTTAGATGCAGAGACTGCCGATCCAAAAAGCTGATCAAAGGCTACATCCGGGCTGCCCTGAAACGGAAGTTCTTTTCCGGGGCCGACTGCCGAGATTCCGGGATACATGACTCCACCGTAGTTGTTGGATCCCCAATCTCCTCGGACGGCCAATGCCACGTGATTGAAAGGGGCCGGATGTAACTTGGCCAGTTCCGCATCGGCTGTGGCACGCAATGGATTACCTGGATTGACTTCACTGCCAACCATGTACACGCCCATCATGCCAAAATGACTTGTATGGCCACCGCGGCACATCTTCCCGGAGAGGCCCTGCACGATGGACACTTGGTCCTGGAAAGGTCTAAGTGGCGCCATGGATGATGGCAACGTAGCGTTTACGAGTGAGGCATTAATCGGTTTACTACCGTTGGCCTTGAATTCGTTCGGGGTGATTCCCGATGGCCATATGCCACTGTCCTTAACCACAAAGACAAAACGACTTGGTATGGCACCGATGTTGCCCTCGGCATGCGCTTCTATCTGGGACAAAAGTGGAGCTAGGAGAAAGCTACCGGCACCCAGTGACATGCCTTTAAGAATGCTGCGACGTGAATGTGTCATGATTTGTATCCTAACCTTTTGTCAGTGTCTTCCGGTAAAGGAATGAGTCGGATGTCAGTAATGAGATTAAAAGCGCCTTGAAGCTTCCGCCACTGTCCAGATACGCTTTATCAGCGGCCATCAGAGTCATTGAATCTGAGAGCATTTCATTGCGACCCATGTAATAGCGAAACACGTGGCGAATGATAGATTGTCTGACCTTATTCGACCTAGCCAGCTTTTCTATAAGTTCCAAGGCATCCTTGACGTTCCCATCGATACCTGCTTCGCCCGTTCCCGCTAAAACACCACGAGAGTTAACAGGCTTGACAGGGAAGGTGCCGTTTACCTTAGGCAGCTTGTCAAGTGCCTCTGTGGTGCGGTACCGACCAAAGTCATCAAACACCTCAAAGGTGTATCCGATTGGGTTCATCTGTACATGACAACGCCAGCACGCTTTCGCCTCTGTAACGGATAGTCTCTCTCTCAAGGTTTTTTGATGATCCTGCGGAATGGTGGCATCCACAGTAATTGGTACATCCAGAACGACGCCGGCTAGCAAGCGTTGCCTAATCCATTTGCCGCGACGAATAGGATCTGAAATGTCATTGAGCGAGTGCGAGATCAGCCAAGCGGGATGCGTAAGCATTCCGGCCCGGTTTGGCCTTTTGTATGGTTGCGGTAGAAGGAAATTCTGCTCACCATCCTTGAGGTCATAGGCCATGGGATACTTCTCGTAGATGATATGCATGCCTTGGCTAACCGCCTGAAATGACTTGCCTTCATCTGGATGGCCAATCCGACCTTCCGTCGGAATCTCTTTCCCCATATTCTTTATCGCAGTAGCACTGCCATTAAAGCCTCGGTCAAAAGGGTGCAAATAGTACTT
>JBEEMN010000206.1:0-4106 GCA_041192625.1 Armatimonadota bacterium | reverse complement strand
CTCGAGGCGGTCCATGATGATGTCAAAGATGCGCTCACGCTGCTCATCGGTGTCTTCCATGCCAGGTGCCAGTGGAACCAAAAGGAAGATGTTTTCATCTCCTTCAGGAGCAACAGTCTCATCCGACTTACTCGGGACACAGGCATAGAACAATGGCTTATCCGGCCACTGCGGTGTGACATAAATCTGGTCGGCGTGCTGGTCGAGGCCTTCATCAAAGAAGAGATTGTGGTGTTCAAGGCCACTTACACGACCACGCACGCCAAGAAAAACCAAAAGACTGGATGGACTGAGCACCTGTTTGTCCCACCAGTCGCGGTGGTAGGTACGCCATTTTGCATCTACGAGGTATTGCTCGACGTGGCGGTAGTCGGCTGCTGCCACAACGGCATCCGCGGCTTCAAACCCGGCTTCGGTCAGGACACCATTTGCGCGCGCCTTGTCGATCCGGATTTCATGAATAGCGGCTTTCGTCTTGAACTTCACACCTTGCGTCTCGGCGACGCGCAGCATTCCATCTACGACCGTCCGCATCCCGCCCTGCGGATACCAAGTTCCGAGCACCAAGTCGGCATGGTTCATCAATGAGTACATCGCTGGAATCTCGCGTGCGGTTCCTCCGAGAAACAACACGGGAAACTCGAGAATTTGGCGAAGCGCATCATCCTTAACGACTTTGGCCACGCGACTGCGCATGGATGAGAACATCCGTAAACGAAGGCCATCGATGGCTAGCTTTGGATCTGCGTACTCAGCAAGGGAGACGCTTGGCTTGCGGACGTATTCGCCCATCCCGACTTTGTAGGTGTAGGCGGCTTCCTTCAGAAACGCTTGTAGTCGCTTTCCACTGCCTGGTTCACGTGCTTCGAAGATTTTCACAAGCTCCGAGAGCCGTGCGGGTACATCGATGGAATCTGTCCCAGGAAGAAATACGCGGTACGACGGGTCGAGGCGCTTCAGCGTGTACTGATGCCCCGGCGTGGTCCCAAACCGCGCAAAGTACTCTTCGAACACATCCGGCATCCAGTACCAGCTTGGCCCGAGGTCAAAGCGAAAGCCATCCTTTTCCCACAGCTGCGCGCGTCCGCCAAGCGTGGCGTTCTTTTCATAGACAGTGACATCGTAGCCACGTCTCGCCAGGCAGGATGCGGCAGCGATACCAGCAAATCCGCTTCCAACAACAGCAACACGCTTCATATGTGAAACAACCTCACGTACCCTTTATCGGTTCCAGCGGAATATTCTACGCACTCCACTCAAATGGGACACGCGGCTTTAACTTCAACTTGATGACATCCGTTCTTGCGAGCAACCGCAGCGGGAACACGCCGCCACGCTCAGCAACGACGCGCACCGATGTAACCGTATGGCGGTCCCAAACGACATCAATGGTCACCCCGCCACGGGCCCGCAGCCCGGTGACGCTTCCGCGGCTCCAGGCATCTGGTAGCGCAGGCAGCACATGAATCTCTCCCGCATGGCTCTGAATCAAACATTCGGCAACCGCCGCAGCAAGGCCAAAGTTGCCATCGATTTGGAATGGCGGATGATCTGCAAAGCCATTTGGGTACATCGCGCTCGAAACCAGCGCTCCGATGTGTCCTGCGACAGCATTGCCATTGCCAAAGCGAGCTTCAAGACACGCAAGCCACGCACGGCTCCAGCCTGTGTGAGCGCTTCCAGCGAGGAGACGAGCATCCAGTGTTTTCCGAAGCGCTGCCATGAGGTCAGGCGTCTCTCCAAATGTCAGTTGGTTCCCAGGATAGGCGCCAAAGGCATGCGAGAAATGTCTGTGTCCAGGCTCGGCATCCGTGTAGTCTTCCGACCACTCCATCAGGCGGCCATCCCGTGGCGACACGCGGTGCGGTGGCAGTGCGGTTAGTTCCCGGTCGAGCACGCGCTGGTAGTCATCATCCATCCCGAGGGCAACCGCGGCGGCGAGGGTGTTCTCCCAGCAGCTACGAATCAGCTGGATGTCCATCGTGCAGCCTTGCGACAGCGCTGCGGCTCCGGCAGGAGTCTCGAATGTGTTCTCAGGGCTGTAGCTCGGGGATGTTGTGTAATAGCCATCCGGGCCCTTGATAACCCAGTCCTGCAGAAAATCGCTTGCACCTTTGAGGATGGGATAGATGCGCTCGAGGTAGCGGCGGTCAGGCGAAAAGCGCCAGTGGTCCATTAGGTGGTCGCAGAGCCAAGCGGCTCCCATCGGCCATATTCCCCAGATTCCATCGGATGGCGTTGCGTGGCCAAAGATGTCGGTGTTGTGGTGGATGACCCAGCCGCGCATCCCGTAATGCTCGCGTGCAACCTCTTCACCAGCAGGCACAAGGCTCTCGATGAAGTCAATCAGCGCCGTATGGCACGGGGCAAGCCCGAGAGGCTCCGCCGCCCAGTAGTTCATTTGGAGGTTGATATTGGTGTGGTAATCGCTCCCCCAAGGCGCAGTGTAGTGCTCATTCCAAATGCCTTGGAGGTTTGCAGGGAGACAGCCGGGCCGACTCGATGCGAGCAGCAAGTAGCGCGAATATTGGGTCAGCAATGCAACCAACGCCGGGTCGGTCCGCTCAGGTGTTGCATCCTTGATACGGTCGGCAAGTGGCTTCTTCGTTGGCCGGCGGTCATCCAGATCGATTGTAAATGCCCGGAACAGGCGACGATGCTCGCGGCAATGTCGATGTCGCTGTGTTTGCCACGGTGTTCCAAATGCGGTGTCTACTTGCGTGATCGCCCGCCGATGGTTTTTGTGGTTCCAGCTTGTCGCAAGGGCTACGCGGAGAACGACCGAATCTGCATCCTCGATGACAAGCGTGTCGCCATCCGCGAACACGGTTCCACCAAAGTGCTGGACACGGAGGCTTGCCATGAACTGAAGGGCATTTCCACTATCATCAAGCAGTGAGCCTTCCAGCTGAAGGGTGTCTCCCTTGGCATGATGTGTAGTGGTTTGTGCGAGCGCTTGCCCATCCTCGCGAGGCTCGCGGCGAAGGTGAAGCCGGCCATTGACGCCCTTCTCCGTCGCCGCGGCGAGGCGTACGATGACGACTTGGTCCACCGCACTCACCCACGCGCGCTGCTCGTAGGAAAACTCGCCACGTGTGAACGTTGTAACGACTTCTGCATCATCGAGGTTTAGCTCACGCCGATAGCCCGTCGCGTCATCTTCTGCATCATCACCAATATGCTCGATGTACAGATCACAGAAAGCCTGATAGGACCCAACGGACTGCGGGCTTCCGGTGAGCGCTTCCGCTGCAAGGACATCCGCAGCGACATGCTCGCCGGCTGCGATCAGCTCACGGACACGGGCGAGGGCTTCTTGTGCTGATGACCGTGCGCCCGTATGTTCCCGGCCACTCCACAGTGTTTCTTCATTCAGGAGGATACGCTCGATGCCAGGGTCCCCGTAGACCATCGCGCCGAGACGGCCATTTCCGAGTGGGTAGGCTTCGGTAAAGTCCAGCGCAGGCTCGGGTGACCAGAGCAGAGGCGGGTTTTGGAGGTCGTTATCCAGCTCGGATGCCTGCTCCACGTGTGGAGGCGTTGGCGGGGCAGGTGCATCTTGGCGGCGCTGCTGCATTTGATAGGCGGAGCGGCGCCACCCTTTTGGCTTAGGCATTGATTAGTAAATTCTCCAAACGATCCACATAGCTTGCAAACACACCAAACGCCGTCTCAATCGGTGTCGTCGTGGTGAGGTCGGCTCCCGCAGCCGCAAGGACATCGAGGGGATAGCCATTGCCGCCTGTTGAGAGGAACTGAAGTACGCGGTCAACAGCGGGCTGACCTTCGGTCAAAATAGCATCCGCCAAGGCATTTGCCCCGGAAATGCCGGTCGCGTACTGGTAAACGTAGAAGTTGGAGTACATGTGCGTTGAGAACTGCATCCACGTACCGCCAAGTCGCCGACGTGTCTCCGGGGTGAGAGGGACATCGGGGCCAAAGCCCTCTTCGAAGTAGCCTGCAAGGAGGTCATCCAGCGCATTAGCGGACAGTCCACCGCCGGCAAAGACATTGTTGTGAACGTCCAGCTCAAAGCGGGCAAGCGTTGGCATGATGAAGAAGTAGCGGTGGTAGTTTGCCATCGCCTCTTCGAGGATTGCAATCTG
>JBEEMN010000205.1:0-4108 GCA_041192625.1 Armatimonadota bacterium | reverse complement strand
AACGATGTTTCTGAGCAAGTCCATCGTTGGTTGGCAACCGCAGCGTACGGGCACGACGATACGGCAGCCACGCCTCGGTGAAACGCTTGCGCGTATTCGTGACAGGGGAGCGATCGACTTTTATGCTGGAACCACGGCAAGGTTGTTAGCTGCTGATATTCAACGCAGTGGCGGGATGTTGCTGTCGACCGATCTTGCTGGCTACCAAGCGGTGCGCCGTAAGCCCTTGTCCGGTCGATTCATGGATTACCAAGTCCTCACGATGCCTCCGCCAAGCAGTGGGGGAATTGCTCTCCTGCAAATGCTGGGGATGCTTGAAATGTGCCACCCACTCCCAGCTTCATATTCACCTGCATACATTCATCTCGTGACCCAGGCCATGCGTAGGGCGTTTCGGGACCGTTCTGAATACCTTGGGGATGCTGACTTTGTAGGTGTTCCAGTTGATGCGCTTCTTAGCCGGCGCCACATTGCGTCACTCAAACAGGGTCTTTCGGTTGCCATGAAGGTCAAAACGGATGATTTGCCTTCATCACGCCCAGTAACGGGTGAATCTGAACAAACAACGCACTTCACTGTGATCGACCGTGATGGTGGTGTTGTTTCCACGACTTACACCCTAAACGGTAGCTATGGTGCAGCCGTCATTTCAGAAAACACAGGAATTATCCTCAATAACGAAATGGATGACTTTACTACCAAAGTTGGTGTTCCAAATCAGTTCGGACTCATCCAAAGTGCGAAAAATGCGATCAGCCCCAAAAAGCGGCCTCTCTCGAGCATGACACCTACGATTGTCGTTGATGACAGTGGACAGATACGTATCGCGACGGGTTCTCCTGGGGGACCAACCATCATCAACTCTGTCCTGCACACCGTCTTGCAGGCTGCTTACTTTGGGGTGAGCGTGCATGACGCTGTGGCGGCGCCACGTTTTCACCATCAATGGAAACCTGAAGTCCTTCAGCTCGAAAGGAGCCTGTCTTCTGCACGGGCATCGTTGAGTGCAATGGGCTACGAGACTGCTGTGCGGTCACTAGGGGATGTCCATGCGGGGTCATGGAGCAGAACCCATGGCGTGACGATGTCAAGCGACCCTAGAGGCACCGGTGAAGCCCTTGCCGAATAGGTGTCCGCGTATCGCGTACTTCGTCAGCTCCCATGGATTTGGACATGCGGCACGGACGCGAACGATATTAGAGAAGCTCCAATCGCACGCTGCTGTGACGCTCTTTGCAACCACTCCAAATTGGTTTTGGGGAAACCTTGCGGTAGACATCGTCCATTTTCAAGCAGACATCGGATGCATTCAACAGGGAACTCTGAAGATTGATGAAGCTGCAACCGTTGCTGCTTTTCGTCAGTTCAAGACTGGTTTTCAGCTGCGTTTTAAACAGCTGCGCCTTCTCAATCAGGGTATACCCTTCGACCTAATCGTAACGGACATTGCTCCTGAGCCACTTGCATTTGCGGCCCAACTAAATGTTCCATCTGTTCTTGTTGCGAACTTTACGTGGGTTGAAATCTACCAGCAAATGGCATCTATGGAAGGAGAAATTCCAGACCTTCTCAAGCAATACAAGCTGGCAACGAACACCCTCATTCCTGGGTTCCAAACAGGAATGGAATGGGCAACGAATTCGGTTGCCGTGGACGCTGTTGCCAAACTGGGACATGATATTCGTCAGTTCCTGAATCCAGAGAATCGCTATCAACGGTTGATTTACATCGATGCTGGACGTTGGGGGACTGAAATCGGCTGGAACAACGCAGTGCAGTTTAGTGACACTTTGTTCATTCGCATTGGTCCAGCTCTAAGTGACCTGCCTCCGAATGTCCTTCAACTTGGGTTTGGAGCTGTAAATCATCCTGATCTGGTGCGGTCGGTTGATGTAGTCGTTGCAAAGCCCGGATATGGAATCGTGACGGAATGCTTGGCGAACGGCACGCATTGGTGCTGCATCCCGCGTGATGGTTTTGCGGAGGATGATGTCCTCATACGCTACGCCGAAGAAATGGGAAACTTTTCAAGTGCTGACTACAGTCAACTCGCTTCAATGGATTTCCCGTGTGTTGCTTTACGCGATGTAGCGCCCTCTTTAGCAAGCGATGGGGCAAGCCAGATAGCACGGATGCTATTAGAGAAGGTAATCACATCGTAGCTTTAGCCGGCTATCGGTTCGAAAACCGCTCGCCTACTTTTGTGACAGATGATTCAACATTTGCTGCGGCGGTTACTCTGTAAACCGTCAACTTAATAAGTAACTGGATATTAAAATCGCCCTGTTGTCATCAGAACTTACGCTTTCTCGGCAGGATTCTCGACAATCCAGTCGTACAATGACGGTACGTTTCGCGGGTCAACTAGACCTGTTACAGAGGATAACCTATGAAGATTGGTATTTTTACAGCTCTCTTCCACGACAAGCCGTTTGAAGAAGCTCTGGATCTGATTGCCGCTGCCGGAATCGAGTCTGTAGAGCTGGGTGGAGGCGCTTATCCCGGATCTGCGCACCTCGATCAATACGGTGGGCCAGCAGCTCTGGTTACTGATGAAGTTGCTCGCAAGAAGTTGGTAGATGCAGTAGCATCGCGCGGGCTCATCATTAGCGCCATATCCGTTCATGGAAACCCATTGCATCCTGACAAAGCGATTGCAAGTGAGCATCATGAAGTCTTTATAAATGCTGTGTTGCTCGCAGAGCAGCTCCACAAGGACGGCATCATGCCGCAAGCTACGGTAAATGGTTTTTCCGGATGTCCAGGCGATTCACCAAGAGGCAAGATGCCAAACTGGGTGACATGTGCGTGGCCGGATGAATACCGCGACATTCTTGAATATCAGTGGCGTGTAGCGAAGAAGTATTGGAAGGCGCAGAACGCATTTTTGGCCCAACACGGCGTACGATTTGCGATTGAAATGCACCCCGGCTTTATCGTCTACAACAACGACACTCTCCTAAAGCTGCGTACGATCGCAGGAACCAACATTGGTGCAAACTTTGATCCTTCACACCTTTGGTGGCAGGGGATTGACCCACTTGTTGCCGTTCGTGAGATTGCCGAAGCTGGAGCCTTGTTCCATTGCCACGCCAAGGACACACTCATCGACCCGCAAAACTCTGCGCGCAACGGAAACCTTGACACCAAGAGTTATGGCGACATCAAGGGACGTAGCTGGGTATTCCGCAGCGTCGGCTATGGCCACGATGAGAAGTGGTGGAAAGACTTTATTAGCACCATCCGAATCTTTGATTACGATTATGTTCTCTCGATCGAACATGAAGATGGCACACAATCAACCGGCGAAGGTCTTCACAAAGCCCTTGATGTGTTGAAGAGAGCGAATGTTTCGGAGAAACCAGGCGAGATGTTCTGGGCACGTGACTAGTCGCATGTAGCTTTCGTAAAGAGGACTGAACGTTTCGTTCGGTCCTTTTTTTCTTACTGAAAGTGTAGTAATCGCAGCTTTGATTTCGTTTAGTTATGTATGGAAGATGCAGATCAGATTTGTCGCGTTTACTTCTCAAAGCCTGGCCTTCGGATACATCAAAGACCAGTCGTTAGTGCAGTTCTTGCGGGTGACAATGTCATTGGAATCCTGGCAACTGGCGGTGGGAAAAGCCTTACGTATCAGGTTCCCTATATGCTCTCGACAGGAATAACCATTGTTGTGTCCCCGCTTATTGCACTGATCGATGATCAGGTTAACGGATTACCAGCGGCACTAAGAGAGTCAACAGTCATCCTGTCCGGAGACAACGGGATGTTATTTAAGTCAATCTCACAAGCGCTTGTAAACACTGGCAGATGCCTTATTTACACTGGTCCGGAGAAACTATCGCACTTCATTCGATCGCAGATGCTTCCAGCACATGTCATTCGACTGGTTCTCGATGAAGCCCACTGTGCATCTGAATGGGGAAACACCTTTCGTGATGCCTATCTTTTACTGCCAAGTCTGTGGGAACGGCTTGGTAAACCGCAAATTCAAGCGATGACTGCAACGGCATCAGAAAGTACTTTGAATGACCTCATGTCAATGTTTCCAGTTAGCTTCACGGTCATTCGAAGCAGTATCTATCGCTCAAATCTTTTCTTAACGGCC
>JBEEMN010000204.1:0-4121 GCA_041192625.1 Armatimonadota bacterium | reverse complement strand
AGACCCAGTGGCTTGAGGCCCAAGAGCTTTTTACCAACGGATGCAAAGTTGCGTCCACCATGGGACATTTCAACATCACTGTTGACTGGTCCAACCGCCTGGGATGCAAGGGATGCATCTGCGATCAGAACCTGAACAGGTACCGCTTCACCCGTTACTGGATCTGTTTCGTAAACACGTGCTTCCGTATCCGAGTCACCGAATGGGTTTACACCATTGAACTCGTTGTGAGCACGGCCATCCCAGAAGTTACGGTTGTTGAAGATGGAGTTGATGACCGAAGGAGAGTTCCGTCCCGTAACCTGACGGGTGTTGATGGCAGCCTTGGTGTAGATAGGGTCCTTCTGAACGATACCTGCATCGACTGCGGTGCCGGTGATGCCCGTGAAGATTGTCTTGAAGACGCCTTGGCTGCCGACGATGTCGTTCGACGAACGAACCTTTGGTGAAAGTGGGTCAAGTGCGACGGAGAACTTCGTGAATGGGAAGTGTGTATCGAGCTTGAGCTGGAAGTTGACCGTGTGGCCATTGTCAAATTTGCCATCTGGTCCGATTGCAATCTGGTTGCGATCACGGCCATCTGCACCGGCCTGGTAGTGGCAGGATGCACAAGCGGTGATTCCATCGGAGCCTGCCTGCATATCCCAGAAGAGGGCTTTGCCAAGCTTGATGGCTGCTGCGCGGTCCTTGATATAGATGTCGAGGTCTGCTGGCATCGGAACCGGTACCGTATCCAGCGGTACAGGAAGGATGGCAACAAGTCCACCTGCTCCGGCTGGAGCGGGCGCCTGCGCATTGGCAGGAAGCTGTGTGTACAGCTGAGCGGCGACCGCGAGGCCACTAAGGCCTAGGGCCGCTACACAGCGTAGCGTGTTCTGTTTATTTTTTACCATGATTGATTCATCTCTCTGACACTGACTAAGGGTGATCGCAACGATTGTCTCTTTCGAAAGACTTATGTTGAAATCATCAATATGTAATTCGAATAGTTATAACTTCATACACAAATCGAAGTATAGAGAGGGAATCGGTGTTTGCCATTGCTACAATTGCGAGTATTCATCTTGTTACAAATGCTGGCATTTCGTAATGCATAAGCTGGTCGCAAGCATGCTTGGTGTGTCTTGTATAAAGGTGACAATCACAGCATTTGTGCGCTGTGGTGTACAGACGATATTGATTCTGGGGATGTCATTACGGGTGTCATCGATGATGTCCGAAGCGACGAAATGTACATGTCCCCATAAAGCAAAACACCCGCCGGGAGAAGCCTCCAGGCGGGTGTTTTGGATTAGTTTCCTAATCAGAAGAAACGGGTCTCTGTGTTTCCGAGGAAGCGGCGAAGCGGTGCTCCACCATTCTTGCCGGTTGCAGGGATCACTTTGACGTCATCCTTTGCAGCGCCATCACCGCGGTTGATGACTGTGCTCGTTGTTCCAGCCTTGAGGGTGTGGCCATTCGGGATGGACAGTTCAGGGTGGTCAAACGGTGCGGACATCTTCTCAACACGTGGGTCCGTCATCTCGAGCATCAGCTGCAGGAGGTCACGCTTCTGGAAGATGGTCATACCACCAGCCATCGCTGTGTCAGGGGACAGATCGACAAAGTTTTCCCGGCCGAAGTCGCCTACACGGTGGTAGTTGTTGATGACCTGTGAGAGCGTTGCATAGCCACCAGTGTGCATATACGGACCTGTCAGAGCGACGTTACGCAGACCAGGGGTCTTGAAGGCTCCATTGATAGCCAAGCGGGTTGTCGCTGTGATTTCCTGACCAGCTGGGCGATTAGGATCGAGGATTGTACCGATCTGTACACCACGGCTGAAGGACAACGGGTTACCGAATGGGTCGTTTGCGCCGATTCCGATGTCTTCCGCTGTTGGGCGAACACCAATGTTGTAGTAGCCGATGTCGTATGCACTTGGGAGAGTATCAGCCATTGGCATCACTTCTGTGAATACACGCAGGCCTTGCAGGGCAGCATCGATGGCGAGGACTGGCGTTGCCGCGTTGGTCAATGTAGCTCCAGTGTGGCAGTTTGTACAACCTTGCGTCTGAAGTGCAGTGATTCCACGGATTGCGGATGCAGACAGTGCTGTGGTGTTGCCAGCGAGGTACTGGTCATATGGTGTCTGATCGGATACCAGCGTTGCTTCGTACATCATCACCGCAAGACCAAAGATCAGCGAGAAGTTGCCTTCCATGTGGCCGTATTCGCCGTTTGCGCTGGCTACGACACGTCCATCTGCGTTTACAGTGAACTTGTTCGGTCCGTTCCACCACGTATCCTGGATGGCTGCACGAATCAGCGCAGCGTAGGTAGTGTCAAGGCCCTTGGCTGGGTTTGCAATCGGTCCGAGGACAGAGTCATCCGCGGCAACCTTCTGCATTCCAAGTGGCTTGAGTCCAAGGATCTTCTTGCCAACCTGTGCCATGTTACGGCCAGCATGTGCCATTTCGACATCACTGTTCAATGGGCCAACAGCTTGGGATGCTAGGGATGCATCAAGAATGCGAACCTGAGTTGCAACTGCTTCGCCGGTAACTGGATCGGTTTCGTAAACTCGGGCATTGACATCAGAGTCGCCGAATGGGTTCACACCGTTGAACTCGTTGTGAGCACGGCCATCCCAGAAGTTACGGTGGTTGAAGACTGCATTGATAACCGATGGAGCGTTGCGGCCAGTTACTTGGCGGGTGTTGATGTTCAAGCGGTTGAACGCGGCATCGGCACGAACCACACCGGCATCCAATGCACCGACTGATCCGACACCCAGTGCACCAACGGACAATCCGAGGAAGTCTGCCTTGAAGACGCCTTGGCTACCAACAATATCATTGGAGCTGCGAATCTTAGGCGATGCGTTGTTTTGTGAGTCTTGGAACTTGGTGAATGGGAAGTGCGTATCAAGCTTCAACTGGAAGTTGACAGCATGGCCATTATCAAACTTGCCATCTGGACCCATTGCAACTTGGTTGCGATCGCGGCCATCGGCGCCTGCCTGGTAGTGGCAGCTAGCACATGCGGTTCCATCGGAGCCGGCTTGCTGATCCCAGAAGAGGGCCTTGCCCAAGCGGATGGCGGCTGCACGGTCCTTGATGTAAACATCGAGGTCGGCTGGCATTGGAACGGCGACTGAGCTGAGAGGGGTGAGGGGCAGTGGCGCTTCTACAGGTGGAACCTGTGCAACTGCTGGCTGAATGTTAGCGAACTGGGATGCGATTGCAATTCCAGAAAGGCCAAGTGCTGCAATCCATTTTGCATTTGACTTGACTCCGATTAGTACGTTTTGATTCATCTGACTTGTCTCCTAACACCAAAGGATGCATCGTAGGCATCCATTCGACTGACTGAGTAAACCTTTGGCTTACTTCATTCTCGGCAGGTTCTCCTTGTGGATTCCCGCGTCGATGTGGGGAGTATAGTCAGAGCCAGATAGTTCTGTATTCGTAATAGTGCCGGGTTTTATATGACTACAATCGCTACTTTGTTATGTGGTGTTAACTGAAGTGAACTGACTAAAGCGTCAAATTACGTTGGGCGTAAGGTACGTTCAAATGCCTTGAAATAGGATTGTGGTTCTGCGGAAATGGTTGGACGTGTTAGGTGTGTTTCGTGCGTTGATGGTACAAGTGTTAATCTGGGGCATTAAAGTTAAGGGCGGTTCATGAATTCCATCATTCGTGCAATTTCCAACTTTTCGACGTAAGCAATTAACGACAAAAGCTGCAGGTTTCACTTACGTGGACTGCAGCTTTTGTTGCAATATGGCTGACTAGAACGTATTGATTCTGGTTTCAGTGAATCCTAGGAAGCGTCGGAGCTTAGGGCCCCCGCTGCGTCCCGATGCCGGAATGGTCAACATCGTGTCCGTTGCATTGCCATCGCCACGATTCACGACTCGTGTCGTTGAGCCAGCTGCATTTGGATGACCATTTGGAATTCTAAGCTCCGGGTGGTCAAACGGGGCAGAGCGGTTCTCAACACGTGGGTCAGTCATCTCAAGCATCAGCTGAACAAGGTCCTGCTTCTGTGCAACGGTCAGCTGTGGGTTGACCGCGACATCCGGTGAGAGGTTCACACCATTGTCATGGTCAAAGCCACGGTTGTACAGGTTGATG
>JBEEMN010000203.1:0-4122 GCA_041192625.1 Armatimonadota bacterium | reverse complement strand
CAGCAATGCTGGAAGCATCCACACATCGGCATCCCAGAAAATATGACCTTTGTAAAAGTTTCCAGCTAATCCCTCAGGAGCAATCGCGACGTTACTTCCATTTGGTGCTGCACTTTGACGAAGATCAAAGAGTGCCTTGTGAATCACCCGTTGTGCTTCTGGATCGCCATCAATAATGATGTCTGACTTCCAAGCGTTTTCCCATTGTGCTTGATGCTCACTGAGCAGGGTCTCAAAAGGTTTTAGTACGGTGTTTTTGGTAGATAGGGGCGAAATGGGTGATTGGATTCGTCCTATGACAGTCGTACCGTTGGTCTCTTTGACGTCAGAAACGGTAATGCCGGCACGTATTCCGGGAAAGGTTCCAGAGATCGCAGGGAGATTTTTTACGCGGCTTGCAAAAGCTTCAGCTGCACCTTCGTACCGGAACACAACGAGGGAACGGTCAGCTCTTGATGCAAACGCTACGATGCGTCCCTTGTTTCCACTGGAATCAGTAAACACTGTCGTCAGTGTGCCGTGCTCGATGTCCAGTGTTTGTTCAAAGTTTGCGATGGCTGGATACGGTGCTGCACTTGCATCAAACAGCGGGATCGGGAGGAGGTTTTCATCACTGTCATAAACGCCAGCCAGAAACGCGGATGAACTCTTGTCTGGCCCAAATGGTCCAAGGGATACTCCGATGACCCCATTGGACAAATACACACCGTGATTGCCACGGTTATCAGCAGGGCTTGTGGATTTAAATAGCCATGGGGATGTCTGAACCGGCATGGGATTCGAAACCGGTGACATGTTTCCACCTTGTTTTCCGCATCCAGCCATTACCATCAATCCAAGCAATCCCAGCCCAGCATGCCATCTCATTCCGGTTTCTCCTTCAAAACTGCTGTAACCAACCAGCGGTCTGATTTACTGTTTGGCGCCTTATCAGCATAGTTACCCCAAAACAAAATTTCATGGAAACCTGCACCACGCAGGCCATCGCGAACTTCATCCTTTGTGTGCGCCCGTTGCACATGCTGCTCGGAAAACACATCTTCGGACCCATCCGGATGCGTCCGCCAGAAGTCCATATTTACCGTACATAGCCTGGCTTCTTCATCCCATGCGGCTTTCCAAACGTGCCTAATATTGCCGATGGCATCTTCCTGATTGAACAATCCTTGCCGCAGCGCATAGGGAGCATTGAGATCAAAGGCGAACACCCCACCGACATTGAGTGTTAGGGCGACAGATGTGAAAACTCGATATAGACCATCAAGGGTTGTCACGTAGTTCAACGCATCAAACAAGCAGGTCACTAGGTCGACTGTCAGTCCATCAGGGAGCGATGTAACTTCGGCATTTTGAACAAAATAGGTGATAGCGCTGCCTGCTGTAGTGGCTTTGTTGCGGGCTACGCTGATCATCTCAGGGGATAAATCAGCCCCGTAAACGGGACTATAGCCCCGTGAGTAGAGGATTTCTGTACCGAGTCCCGTGCCACAGGCTATGTCAAATACGCTGCGTGGTCGCTTCCTTCGGTCGCGAAGATCACGCTCAATGCGTGAGAGCCACGCACTGTGCGGAACGGTCCACATGATGTGGTCATAAACGCCAGCCAACGCACCATAGCTGTTGTTTTCACTTGATGTCACAGCATCATTGTAGCCTCCACATCAGCGTGAAATTTGCCGAGAATATTGTGTAATGACAAAATCGGAAACCGTCTACCGTAAACGCCGCTATGCAACGCGGGCGATTGCAAAGCAGGACACACCGGGGTTTGCTAGGCTTCGCCGCCAAATGACGGCTCTGGAAGAGCTTTGGCGTACGGTGCCCCACATTGAAATGTCGCATCTGTGTCCACTTGTGATCGACCGTGCCGTTGCCGCCCTCGAAGCACACACTGGCTCACTCTTCCTACGAGACCGCGGTACGGACCGAATGCGCCTCACGGCAAGCGTTGGACTTCCAAGCGAAGTCAATCAATCCATGACCATTATCATTGGTGAGGGGATTGCCGGGCGAGTAGCTGAGTCAAGACAACCCGTACTCATGCACAAGGATCCGGATGCCCACCCGCTTATGCAGGGACGTAAAAGTCGAATCAAGCAACGTACAGAGATTGAAAGTGCTATCTGTGTCCCATTACTCGCCGTCAACGATGGAACAGTCCTCGGAGTCCTTAGCGTCTCACGAAGAGTGCCAAGCCAACCCTTCATCGATGACGATATGCGCGTGCTGTCGCTATTTGCATCAATCGTAGGGGCTACATTTGGGCAGACAATGGTCCTCGATGATGTCCGTAGGATGGCGTCGGAACAAGTGGAGATGCAACGTAAGGTTGCACGGTCTGAGCAGCTTGCTGGCATTGGACGTCTGGCGGCGACCGTTGCCCATGAAGTCCGAAATCCTCTAGGAGCTATAAAGGGGTCTGCACAGCACCTCATGTCGGTTACGCGCGACCGTAGTGACTGTCAAGAGTTTCTTGGGATTGTCATTGAAGAAGCGGATGGACTTGCGCAAATGACAACAGACCTCCTTGAATTCTCCAAGTCTGAACCATTGCAACAGGATGCATTTGACCTTGTCACCATTCTCGGTGATGAAGTAAAGCTGCTGACACAAGATCCAGCCTTCAAAAACAAAGTAATCACAGATTTGACTGGACTGACCACACAGATAATCGCGTCAGATAAAGCGCGCGTGGGCCGAGCAGTTCGGAACATCCTCAGGAACGCAGCGCAGGCTGCGTGTCTTGCCTGTGTTCACCACGGTGAGCCGCAGGTGGATGTCATGGTTGAGATGACCCCAGATGGCATCCATGTCCACATTGGTGACAATGGCCCTGGCATACCTGTAGAGCTACGTGAACGAATTTTTGAGCCTTTCTATACGACCAAGTCGCGTGGAACCGGTCTTGGACTCGCACAAGTTCGACAAGACCTTGACATTCTTGGCATTCGCATGGAAGTTGGAATTTCCCAGTATTCCGGAGCCGAGATTACCCTTATATTCCCGGACCCTGATACCGAAACTAAGTACGGAAACGATTTATGAACGATGTAACGGTATTGCTGGTTGATGATGAACCAAACTTGCGGCGTGTACTGGGCGCGGTACTGGAAGCGGATGGTTATCGCATCATTTCTGCCGATTGTGGCCGGGATGCTCTCAAGAAAGCCAAGGCTGAACAACATCTGGACTTGGTAATCACCGATTACCTGATGCCAGACTTGAACGGTTTACAGGTCCTTGATGGTATCCGAAAGCTCCACCCAACCGTAAAGTCACTCGTGGTGTCCGGGCATGGCACTGTGCGTAGCGCGGTTGAAGCGATGCGCCTTGGGGCGTTCGATTACATCACAAAGCCATTTGATGTTGACCAGGTAAAGGCGACGGTAAAGCGTGTCCTGAAATCTGAGACGCCGTCCCCGGTGGTCTCAGCCCCAGCCTTCGCCGTTAGCAGAGGGAGTAAGTCCGCTTCCATCGCGCCATCCGATGCCATGCTGCTTGCTGGAAAGTCTGGTCTGTTGGGAGACTCAACCGTTACCAGACATCTGGCTGAAAATCTGGTTCGTGCAGCAAAGTCAAACAGAGCGACTGTTTTGTTACTTGGCGAATCTGGCACGGGTAAAGAAGTCGCGGCTAAGCTGGTTCATGAAGCTAGTCCACGGTCCGCGGGGCCATTTGTGGCTGTAAGCTGCGCTGCGCTACCGGATTCATTGCTGGAATCCGAGCTCTTTGGTCATGAGAAATCAGCTTTTACGGGTGCGCAGACAGCAAAGCCGGGGCGATTTGAGCTTGCGCATGGTGGAACATTGTTCCTCGATGAAATTGGAGATATTCCACCTCTAACCCAGGTTAAGCTTCTGAGGGCACTTCAGGAGCGTGAGATCTGCCGTATTGGTGGTACGAAGACTGTAAAAGTGGATGTCCGCCTTGTGGCCGCTACGAATCGTGATCTCTGGCAGGCCGTTCAAGACGGTACATTCCGTTTGGATCTCTATTACCGCCTCCACGTCGTGCCTGTTCATCTACCAGCTCTGCGTGAGCGTGGTGCCGATGTGATGCTATTGGCGAATGCGTTTTTGGAGCGAATCGCTTCCGAGAATGGTCGTTCCTTTGCAAATGGAT
>JBEEMN010000202.1:0-4141 GCA_041192625.1 Armatimonadota bacterium | reverse complement strand
CTGGGGTCATCCGAGTCGTTGATCAGCTCAACAAGACCCACAAATGATTCCTTGAGGTCATTCTGGTGATGAAAGACAACGCGGTTCCCGCCCGTCCGCAAACGTGCGTGATACAGCTGGCCATAGGAAATGACATTTTCAGGATTATTACTAAACAGTAAATGCTCACTAGGACCCGCAACAAGTGCCCGGTGGACAATAGGAACATCGATTCCAATGCGGACCGGAATCATATCCTTACCCCGGGCCTCGACCATCACCTCTGACTTCAGATTCTTCCCAGTACTTGGTGACTTGACGGGACGAACCGGGTTAATCAAACTAACTAATGCTCCCGAGGTTGGCTTTAGGGCATTCAGACCATTCTGGGACACCAATGTGCCAAGACGATAGCTGGTGGGACCAGATCCCGTCACCTCTACAGGCGCAGGATCAACCAGCCTTGCCGCATAAGGGAGAACACTCACAGTCACTAAGACTTCTGCTCCGCCGCGGCGCAGCGTGATGATGTCTTTACCAAGCTCACTTGAGCGAACCGTTACCGTCCCACCCTGAACCACCGCACTGACAGGACTTTGCTCCCCTTTGGCGCGTCCGATTTCAAGCGAGCCCTTTGCCACTCCACCAATTTTGAGGACTTTGGTCACCCCGGGCGGAATGACAAGCGTCTCTATCCCAACCGTTAGGCCCGGCAGCTTTAGCGCCGCAACCAGCGCACTTTCCCAGCGCTTCGCGAGGTCGCTTGGCTTTGCGGTTCCCGATGCCTTGGCATCCGATGTACCAGCAATCGCAATCACCACACCACCCGCCAAAAGCCGTGCCTCAGACTCTGCCTGATAGGCCTCCCGAACACGCTTGCGGGATGTCTTTGGCACCTTGATTGTGACGCGCTTTCGTTTGCCATTCACGCGGCGGGTTACACGTTTGCTGACCATTTCCGTGACGCGCTTTAGGACACGGCGGTACTTGGTTTCAGACTCGACTTGGATGGTCACCTCGGATGGCGACAAGCCAGATGCAAGGAGAGGCGCGAGGCGCTCCGCGCCGAGTTTGACACGCTTTTCCGGCGAAAGTCCCGAACGGGAAACCCGGCTCCTGACAATCAGCTGATCGTTTACAAGAAGCTTTGAACCACTTGTTTCCACATAGGCAGTCCATTTCCCCTGTGGCCCAGATGCCATGGCGCTGGCACAGACAAACATCGAAATGAACGAAGCTGCAATCAAGTGGTGCATATCAGTGAGGTCCAATTCTATGAAACTTACGGTCCATTTCACGATGAGGAAGCGCTAGGAGAATCGGCCGGCCGTGCGGGCATGTGAAGGGGTTTTTCATGCTGGCGAGGTCAGCCAAAAGCTTCACCATTTCATCCATGGTGAGAGGATCACCCTTCTTCACCGCCAAGCGGCAGCTCGCCATAATCAATGCTGCTTCATTCGGCAAATCCAACCGGCGGCTTCCTTGCGTATGCGCAAGGTCATCCAGAATCGATGAGATCATCCCAAGGTACGGCTTCTCAATAACCGTGGCAGGCACAGAGCGTACAACAACTGTGTCAGAGCCGAAGACATCGATGTCAAAGCCTGCCCGCAGAAGAACATCCCTGTACTTGACCGCAGCTTCACGCTCAACCGGACTGACAGGAAGCGTCGCAGGGATGACGAGATTCTGAGCCACAATCCCCCAGCTATCCTTTTCCGTTGCCGCGCCATTCATAAACTGCTCGTACAAAACGCGCTCGTGTGCGACATGCTGGTCGATGAGGAGAATGGCATCATCGGTTTCGGCCACGATGTACGTGTTCCGGCTCTGCCCAATCACACGCAGACGGCTGATGGCATAGCCATCAAAGCCAATGTAAGCGTGAGGCTCGGTACCCTGTGCGGTTGCATCACCACCCGGATGGACAGCATCGGAGGCTGATGGCTGCTCGAACAGCCCATCCAAGGGGCGGCTTGGGAGCTCTGCAAACACATCCGCGAAATTGCTCATCGTTGTCCGTGGCGGCGTGGATGGCCGTGAATAAATCACAGGCTGCGGCATGCTCGGCGTTACATTGACTTCGGGAATCAAGCCACCAGTTAGCAACGCATCCTCGACCGCACGGGCGATGACTGCGAAAATATCGCCATCACGGGTGAAGCGGACTTCGCTTTTTGCCGGATGGACGTTGACATCGACATAGCGCGGATCGATCTCGATAAAGATCACCGTTAGCGGATGTCGATCGCCTTCAACCAGCTTACGGAATGCCCGGTCAAAGGCGACCTGGAGCACACGTGATCGTACAGCCCGATTGTTGACAAAAAAGTATTGCCCAGCGCGCGTTGCCTTTGTGACACTTGGTTTAGACACCCAGCCACGCACTTTTAGCCCTGGTGTTTCACAGGTCAGCGGAACCATGTCTTTTACAGCATCCCGGCCGAGGACTGCCCCAAGCGATGCCGCGACATCCCCCGTACCCGCAAACTGCAGGATTGTCTGGCCATCGTGCGTCAGTGTTACCGCGACATCCGGGCGACTGAGAACAAGGCGCTGGAGAAAGTCAGAAACATGGTTGAGCTCAGTCTGGTTTGACTTTAGGAATTTGAGACGGGCTGGCACGGTTGAAAAGAGGCTTGCAACGCGGACTTCAGTGCCATCCGGGCACGCAGCCGGCCCAGTAAACATGACATTTCCATGCTGAATAACCAGCTGTGTTCCAACATCATCGGCGTGGCGCTTTGTCGTCAAAGAGAAGTCTGAGACACTTGCGATGGATGGAAGCGCTTCCCCCCGGAATCCAAACGTGGTGATCTCGAGGAGGTCATCCGCTGTGGTGATTTTGCTCGTGGCGTGTCGTTGAACGGAAAGCACGGCATCAACTGGACTCATCCCACAGCCATTGTCCCGAACGACAATCAGGCCGCGACCACCATCCTCGATGTTGACATCGATACGGGTCGCACCGGCATCCATGGCATTCTCGACGAGCTCTTTGACGACGCTGCTCGGCCGCTCGACGACTTCGCCTGCGGCGATCTGGTTGCTCGTGTTGTCATCGAGGAGACGAACTGTCGCATCGGCATCCCCAACATAGCCCGGAACAGGCGCTGCAGTATCAGGGGATGATGGATTCATTCAGCAATTCTACCGGAGGTGGATAGCGGATGAGGGGATGAATTTTGGGATGCTTATCAGCTACTGAGTCGGCACACAAATGATGTTAATAGATGGTTACAAACAGCCTATTAGAAAACAGCAGCCCCAACAGTGGACACATCGCCGCGGGGCTTAATTCTTACAATGAAAGTACGCCTAGAGCAGCGGTAGCAAGTGTGCACGGGCACGGCTGAGCCCACGCTTCTCGCCATCCTCTGTGTTGTTGTAGCGGAAGTCCTCAAGCTCGATGGCAATCGTGCCATCAAAGCCGTGGCGGTTCAGCTCTGCGCAAACATGCGTCCAGTCCACATCCCCTTCGCCTGGAATACAGTAGCGCCAGTCGCCGCCGCTCCAGCCGATGGCCTTGTCCACGGATGGCCCGAGGTAACCATAGAGGTACTGCCCCTCGGTGTCACGGGCTGTGTCTTTCCCATGCGCGTGTACGACAAGGTGGCCAAACTCACGCAGGTAGCGCTTGTAGTCAACGCCAACACGCACGAGGTGGCTTGGGTCGTAGTTCATGCCCAAGGTACCGGATGTATCCGCTGCAAACATAATGCGCAGGGTTTCGGGCGTTACACCGATGGCACTGAGATTCGGTCCCGGCCAGCCTTCCATCGCGATACGGACACCGACTTCCGCCGCGACCGCTCCAACAGCGGGAAAGGCTTTGCAGAAGTTCTCAACGCTAACACCGCGGGCTTGCGTGTGGTCCGCCGGGTAGAAGACACAAAATGCCTTTGTCCCTCCGACCGCAGCAATCGCACGCACACGCGCTGACACTTCTTCAATGCCCTCTGCACGCACAGAATCATCTGAAGACAACAGCTTCTGCGTCGGACCAAGGTCAATCGTGCCTATCGCAAGTCCAGCCGCAGTAAGGGCGCTAACGCGTTCGGCGGATGGTTCTGGCAAATCGATGCTGTCAAACCCAGCACCCGCACACCACATCGCAAACTCTGGAAATGGGAGCCGGCTGCATGCCCCTGGAAGCCGTAAA
>JBEEMN010000201.1:0-4614 GCA_041192625.1 Armatimonadota bacterium | reverse complement strand
TGCACACAAAGGATGGCATCGCCGCCCACAGTCTGCTCAAGGTCGCGAATCAGTTCAGGCAGTGTCATCATCGGTGTAGTCCATATCCAAATCTTCGGCGTCGCCGCTTGCAACGGGTCGTGCACGATCCGTTGCCCAGTATCTTAGCTCTGCAATCCCCTCACGCATCGTGCGGGAAAGTGGTACCGAGACCTTAATGACTTCAAGCATGTCGCTATCTGTGAGGACACGGGCTCCATCGTGGAAAGATGTGTACATCGCAGAAACGACAACCTGCTCAATTTCAGCGCCAGAAAATCCGATTGCCTTGCGCGCCAAGAGGTCAACATCGTGGTTTGTGACTTCGCGCCCGCGCTTGCGCAGGTGAATTGCGAAGATTTCTTTGCGCTCAGGGAGTGCAGGAAGATCAACAAAAAAGATTTCATCAAAGCGACCTTTGCGCCCTTTGCGCATCAGTTCCGGAGGAAGCGCAGAGACATCATTGGATGTTGCAATCACGAAAACCGGAGCCTTCTTATCCTGCATCCAGGAAAGGAAGGTACCAAAAACACGGCTGGTAGTACCGCCATCGGATATCCCAGAGCTCTGCGTCCCGCTAAAGCCCTTTTCCAGCTCATCAATCCAAAGGAGACAAGGCGCAACAGACTCAGCCGTCGCAATCGCCTTGCGCATATTTTCCTCTGATGACCCGACAATCCCGGCGAAGATTCGGCCGACATCAAGGCGTAGGAGTGGCAACCGCCAGAGACTTGCGATGGCTTTTGCTGTCAAGGATTTACCACAGCCCTGAACACCAAGGAGGAGGATTCCCTTCGGCTCGGGGAGTCCGTAAGCCTTGGCTTTCCCACTAAAGCTTGCCGTCCTCTGGTTCATCCAGTCCTTTAAGAGGTCCATTCCTCCGACATCGTTGAAAGCTTCCGATGCCCGGTAGTACTCGAGGATGCCGGATTTCCGGATGATTTGTTCTTTTTCGCCGAGAATGATATCGATGTCAAAGCAGCGCTTCTCAACCAGGGACTTTGCAAAGACATTTTCAGCTTCATTGCTGGTCAACCCACTCGCAGCCTTGAGGACCTGCTCCCGTTGGTCGTTCGTTAGGCGAACATCCACTTGGGAATTCCCACGGACACTTTGAATGATGCCCTCAAGGAGACGGTCAAGATCCGTAACGGTTGGCAGCTGATAGTCAACAACCGTGATTTCCTTTTCCAGTTCCACGGGCAGCTTGAGCATCGGAGACAAGAGAATCAACGTCTTATAGCTTGTCTTGAGGGCATAGACCAAGTCGCGCAGCTTCCGGATGACGACGTGGTCGGTCATAAACGGATGAAAGTCTTTCAGCAGAAAGACGCTCTGATCAGGTGCGGAGAGGACTTGGTCCAGCGCAGCGATGGGGTCTCGAGCCCCGATGTTGCCACCTAGTCCACTGGTGATCGTCCATTGGACGAGCTTCTTCCCACGTCTTTGGCAGATTTCGCGAAGTGCCTCTTCAACGCGACGCTCCTCCCAAGACACGACATATACAATCGGGTATCGGGCACGGATGAGCGTTTCCAGCTCCTGGTCAACAGTCGTGGGTTGGTTGGACAAGCGAATCTCCCAAAGTCAAGTTCATCATTATAGCCGGAGGCGTCGGTTCAAGTGTCATCTAGCGGCGTTGGATTTCGTGTCCCCTCGTGAGAAATACGGGCATCCACACTTTTTCTTAACTTAATGTTCCGTTTGGCAAACTTCTTGCGTCACTCTTCTCCGTCAGGCCGCCGAACCTGACAGGAGAGAAGACAAACGGTGTCGATACTAACAACTACCAGACCAAAAAAGCGAACACCCATTGACCCCGTCGGGACGAAGCATGGTGGAACAAAACCTGTTCTTCCTGCCAATACCACGGAAGCCATTCAACAGTTCCAAGATCAACTTTATTCACTATCAGTCTTTGCATGGCTGAGGTGGCCAGATGGAATCAAATGTATACACTGTGGAGCGGAAGACCCTGGATTCTTGTCAACGCGACAGATCTGGAAATGCCGCGATCCACGCTGCCGGAAACAGTTCTCAGCGCGCCGCGATACGCTGCTGGAAGATTCGCCGATCCTGATCGGTGACTGGCTTGCCGTCCTTTGGATGGTTGCCAACCAGCGTGGTGGAGTGAGTTCCTATGACTGGAAGGAGCTTTTGGGTGTAACCCAAAAGACCGGATGGTTGATGCTTCGCCGCATTCGAATGGCGGTGCAGTACCTCCACGAGACCGGAACGCCGATGCCAAAGCGTGCAAGAACAGAAGCAGAGCGCTTCGCCCGCCTAACGGCACATGTCCTACTCGTGAGTAATGAGCAGCTGGCACAGGAAGAAGCTGCTATCGATGCCGGTAAGCCTCTCAGCAACCCGTTCGCTCGGCGCGGCGCTGATCGCACCGGTCTGCGTTCGATGACGGATGCTGCATAGCAAGCCGTTTCTCTCCTGGAATCACACACTGCCCCGTTTCAAACCGGGGCAGGTTTCTATTTAACGGTACGATTCCGCCATGACGCTGTGGGAAATCATGGTTGGCTACCCTGGCTCACAGGATATCGACCAACACCCCTACTACCCCTATCGCCTTGCAAAGCTTGCATGGCACATTTACCACCATAGCTTTACCAAAAATGGACGCTGGTTCCTCGCCGGTACGGCAATCGCAAACCTGTCGTTCACGATGTTCTGGTCCTTTGATATCCAAACATGGATTCTCGCTACCGCCATCAACTGCATTTGGTTACCTGACTTCATCGCAAAGCTCATCCCGATGAAGGACATGGCCACGCTCAGCGGCAGCGTCATCCTGCAAACAGGACAAAGCGTTACCCTTTCTGCCACCACAACATCCCTGTCTGCCAGCAGCCTCCTGCATTTCGAAAGGCTTCCGCTTGCCCTCGTTGCCACACATGATGAAGGATTTCCTGAGACAGAGCCTGGCATTGTCAAAATGAGCCTCATCGGTCGCTTTCGTGGCAAGTGGCTAGTTCCAGCGATCCGTGTCAGTCGCCCTGGTCCATTTGGTCTCATCGCCAGATCCCGACTAGTCCCTTCGCAAGTACAGATCTGTGTGCTGCCCAGCATCCCTGAGACACAAACCGTTCTGACGGCAAGGTCTGTTTCAAACGACTGGATTGCCGCTCAAACCGCACGAAGCAGTACGATGACCACCGGGCTGGATCTTACTCGGACACATACCCCAGGCGATCCGAGCAACCGCATTGATTGGCGGGCATCCAGTAGATCAGCCGCAACATCGCGGCCAGCCCTGCAGGTTCGCGTTGCACAAAGGGGCGCTATCGATGGCGTTCATATCATCGTGGATGAGCGATGCCTCGTCGCCACAGTCTCAAAGTGGCAACACTGGTCAGGCCGAGGTATTCGGGAGCCACTCCCGATTCCAGAATTCGAAGCCCTAGTTTCTCTCGCCTATGCCAGTGTGCTGTCGTTGCTAAAGGATGGTCAGCGTATTGCATCCATCACCAGCCAGCGGCAAAGCTTTACAAAGCTGCATAGCCCGGATGACATCGCCCAAGCATTTGCAAGCATCTGCCATTTTGAAACACCGCCCGCGTTTCTCGACAAAGTCCCGCAGCCGTTGATTCCAGCGGAAGATGCGATTGTGTTCACGCTGATTCCTGAGCAGTACAAATCGGATGCTGGTTTACCGTATCGTCAGCGTCTTTGTGTCATTGCAGATCTGGATGGAATCGTAACCGAGGTGGAACTGGATGTCTAGCCGCGTCGCGACATCCACTGTCGTCCTGACAAACATCGCAGTCTTCTTGACGGCGATTGGCGTGATCAGTGTTGCTGGATGGCTCCCCCAACCTATAGGCATCGCATGTCTCTCACTCGTTGCCTGCTTTGTCCGCCCACAGTGGAAGGCCGGACTTTGGATGTGGATTGCAGCGGCGGCATTGACAATGGCTGGAGCCCTGACAACGCCGGACACATCCCCGATGGAGATCCTTCAAATCGGACCTGCCCGGCCCCGCAACCTCCTCATGCAGGCATCCCTCGCAGGGACCTTCGTCAACGCTCTCGCGTATCGCCAGCATGATCCGAGGCGAAGCGCCCTACTGGTGATGATTGGAATCGTGGTGACCGCTACCGGTATCACAAACACCTTTTCGATACAGGGAAAAGTCGCGGCAGCCATCCTCCCATTGATCATCGGTGTGCTCCTCGGTGTTAACAAAATCGATGTCAAACCGACATTCCGCTCGTTCCGTTGGCAGCTCCTTGGCGCCATCGGCTTTGTGATCGCCTTTGCAGGTACATCCACTCTGATAACCGTAAACAGAGACTTAATCTACGAGCTTGGTAACAAGATGCTGGATGTAAGGCCATCCGGTGCATCCGGGTCCCGTGGCATTGAACAGCCGCAGCTAGGGCCTACGTATGGGGACAAAGGTAGTACCGCCCGGGTCCTCCAGGTGCAATCAAAGACGCCTCTCTACCTCAGGCAGGCGGCTTATACTTCATACGTGTCAGGTTCCTGGGGGCCCCCGATGACCTTTCGCAGGATGGCACCGCTGCCAGCAAAGTTCACTTTGGGAGCCGATTTGGATTCGATCAAGATTCTGCGCTTTGATG
>JBEEMN010000200.1:0-4193 GCA_041192625.1 Armatimonadota bacterium | reverse complement strand
GGCTGGGATGACGCAGCTGGTTGTTCCTGGATACGGCGGAAATCTGTCGGCGGATCCATGGGGATGTGTTGTTACTGAGGCGATGCCATCTGGAGTAACGGCCATTTCGAACAACACCACAATGCGCTGGCATATCGATGAAGAAAACCCAAAGCGGGTTTCGCGTGTGATGACGACCCAATCTGGAGTGATGTACCTGGATTCAACCGAGCGCTCGGAACCTAACAATCACACGATAACAAGAATTTCAGGCACAACCGGTGCGCCACTCTGGGAAGTCCAGCATGTTGGAAAATTCGTCAATGTAGCCACGGACCAAAAGTCAGGAATGCTATCTGTTAGCGTAGGAAACCCCGATGCACGGGTACCAGCAAAGCTCTTTGTCTACAGCTCGGATGGCTCTGTCATCATGGATGGCCGGGGAAGCGGTTACTTTTCCCCAATGCTGGTTGGCGTTACGGAAAGCGGGCACCGAATCACCGTTATCGATGGTCAGCGTGGACTCACAACGCTCTCAGACAGCGGTTCAACGCTGGCGCGTCGAATGCCACTTCCATCAATAGACTCCGGACTTCTCCGAACGCAGTTTTCGAGACTGTCCACGGATGACCGCCTACTTTTCATCCAAATGACGGCAAACAAAGTCCTTATTCTAGAGGCACTCCACGAGTAGAAATGTCGATGTTCAATACGTTACGTACAGCTATCGCGAATGGGAGCGAAGAAATTCCCGAGCTGCTTCCCAGTCTGTTTAGTCAGCAACTCACTGCGAATCCAGACATCCAGCGGATGCTTCCAGAGCGCCCTATCCCTTGTCTCTGGGGCAAAACCGGTCTGGAAGTCCGTCCACTTCCGGTCGCAGCATGGCGCGCGGGTAAAGCCGGAGCCATTTTCAGTGGAACCCCAGCGGCAACTTTCCGCTCTAGCGGGACGACATCGGCTGACAAATCCGCAACCATTCTTGATCAAAATGGCCTTGACCTGTACGAAGCCGCTCTTACGACAGGTTTTCGGACTACATTTGGGCACCAGGGAGAACGAATCGTTGCATTAATGCCAGATGCGCGCACAGCTCCAGAGTCAAGCCTCTCGAAAATGTGCGACATCCTTGGGGCCGAATTTGTCTTTGGAGATGGCTGGCAGGCAGCGCTAACGCAGAATGTTACGGACGTACGAGAGCCGCTCATCCTCTTTGGGACGGCCTTTGCCTGGGTTCACTTTCTAGATGCGACGTCCGGTAGCATCGCCTTGCCAGTAGGGAGTCGTCTGATCGAAACGGGTGGCTACAAAGGGAAGAGCCGTGAGCTTCCAAAGGAAGAACTCTATGATGCTTTAGCCGCTAGATTTGGGCTGACTACAGATTCCATTTGGTCTGAGTATGGGATGTGTGAGCTGTCGAGCCAGTTCTATTCGAAAGGCATCGGAACCCGCTTGGTACCCAGCCCAAGCATCCGCTCCGTTGCTATAAACCCCATGACCGGGGATGTTTGCCCTCCGGGCGAAGATGGCCTGTTGGTTCACATCGATGCCGCGAACTGGTGCACGTATGCTGCCATCGAGACGCAGGACTGGGGCAATGTGGATTGGAACGGGCATGTTGCATTGAAGGGTAGGGCACCAGGAGCACGTCCGAAGGGATGTTCCATTGATGCCGATACGCCTTGACAGGTTCGGTGTCCGGTGCTAGGATACCGGCGTGTCTGCTGTAATAACCCGTCGCGTCCGTCGTACATCTGATCTTTTCACGGTGTAGTTTTCGGCGTTCGTCAGTTTTTACAAAGCGCAGCCAGCCGACCCGTGGGAAGTCTTCTTCCGACGGTTTTTTTGATTTTGGATTGGGTTCGCAAAGGGTGCCTCTCTTCGTAAAGTATCGAGGCAGGGATGGTTTTGGAAGCAATGATCAGCACTACTATTGTTGGCGCGAGTGGATATGGAGGCGGCGAGCTTGCACGGCTTCTCGATGGGCATCCGGAATTTGATGTCGTTCAAGTCCTCTCCAATACGTTTGCGGGACAGCCTTTTGCTGCCGCGTTCAATGGTATGTATGGCACACCGACCGGTGATCTGATTTGTGCTCCAACATCCGATGCGCCTACGGGAGAGTTGATATTTCTCGCTCAAGAATCTGGTTACGCGATGCGGGTTGCGGCTGATTATCTGGCGGCTGGCAAGCGTGTGATTGACCTTTCTGCGGACTTCCGCTTGACATCTCCAGATGTTTATCGTGCGTACTATAAGTCGGAGCCAGCACCTACGAACGTTATGGAACATGCTGTGTACGGGATGCCTGAGCTATTTCGGGACAACATCAAGGATGCAAAGCTGATTGCAAATCCCGGGTGCTACGTTACGGCATCGACGCTTGCAATCAAGCCATTGCTTGACGCTGGGTTGCTTTTGGGGAGCGGCATTATCATCGATGCGAAATCTGGTGTGAGTGGTGCCGGACGAAGTAAGAACGATGCGATTTACAAGTACTCGGAAGCAAATGAAGCGATGCGGATCTATGGCGTCGGTGGTGTCCATCGGCATACACCCGAAATCGAACAAAATCTTGGCGTTAAGGTCCTGTTTACGCCGCATCTGGTTCCGATGTCGCGAGGAATCCTCGCAACGTGTTACCTGCCCGCTAAGGGTGGCGTGACGCTTGCTGCTGCATATGATGCCTTGGTCGCCGCGTATGCGAACGAGCCTTTTGTTACTGTTCGGCCTCTCGGCGACTATCCATCGTCCAAAGATGTCGCCGGTACAAACCGGGTTCATCTTGGGCTTGGCTTTGCAGAGGCATCCGGGATGCTGATTGCCGTGTCCGCCATCGATAATCTCATCAAGGGAGCCGCAGGTCAGGCCATTCAAAATGCCAACATTATGTACGGTATCCCAGAAACGATGGGGCTGGCCCACGGAGGTATCTGGCCATGATTGATGTACTTGTCGGGCAAGGTGTGCTGGTTGCGAAAGGCTTCCGGGCGGGGACGGCGGCGTGTGGGATTAAGCGCTCGGGGAATACCGATGTCGTTTTGATTGCTGCAGACCAACCGCTGACGGGGCTGGCAATGGTTGGTACGCAAAATGTTGTCTGTGCACCAAGCGTTACGCGGAATCGGGCCGAGGTCTCTGGGCCGAATGCGGCATCCATTCGTGGCATCGTGATTAATTCCGGTTGCGCAAATGTTGCAACGGGCCAGCAGGGCATCGATGCCAATAATGAAATGGCGGAGCGGGCAGCGCAGCTCTGTGGCGGTGGTGTGCTAACGGCATCGACGGGTGTGATCGGTGTTCAGTTACCCATGGACAAGCTACGCGAGGGGATTGTCGATGCCTGGAGTTCGTCAGGGACCTCACGTGAACATGACCAGGCCGCAGCCGAAGGCATCATGACCACCGATCTGGTTCGAAAAAGTGTGGCCGTCAAGGTCACTACCGATGCCGGTGTCTTTCACATCGGAGGCATTTCCAAAGGCAGTGGGATGATTGCGCCGAACATGGCGACGATGCTGGCATTTATCACCACGGATGCCGACATTTCGTCAACGCTCTTACAGCCGCTTCTAAATGAATTGGTCGACCGTACCTTTAATGCAATCACCGTGGATGGCGATACATCGACATCGGATCAGTGCATCGTCCTCGCATCCGGGCTCTCTGGAGTTTGCATTTCCGACACGGCATCCCCGCTATATAAAGACTTCTCCGATGTGCTCGAAGCAGTGATGCTGCATCTCGCAAAAGCGATTGCCCGGGACGGCGAGGGGGCAACCAAGCTGGTTGAGATTCGGGTAACGGGAGTTCTCAGCGACTTGGCGGCGCGTGCTGTGGCCAAAACTATCGCGGAATCGCCTCTTGTTAAGACTGCCCTCTTTGGTAACGATCCTAACTGGGGACGCCTGGTGGCAGCCGCAGGCCGGGCAGGAGTACCGTTTGATCCTGCAGCTGCGAGCGCATCTATTGCAGGAATCGAAGTCTACCGCGCAGGAGTGCCAACGGATTTCAATGCGGCTGAAGTTTCGGATGCCATGAAAATGCCGGATGTCCTCATCGAGGTCAATCTGGGTGACCCGGCAGGTGGCGCCTTTACGTTTTACACCTGTGATTTTTCCTATGACTATGTGCGTATCAACGCGGAGTACACAACCTGATGAGTGAAGTAAACCTTTTGACCAGTGGTATGGACACCGCACAAACGCTGATTC
>JBEEMN010000199.1:0-4196 GCA_041192625.1 Armatimonadota bacterium | reverse complement strand
CGGTGACATGACCATCATTGAAGACCAAATCGAATATGCTGTACCCGGTTGGTTCATCGGCGATTGGCTGATTGGAGCACTGGTTGCCCGTCAGCTTGATGAGACCTTTCGTTATCGCAGGGAACGACTGTTAGCTCATTCTTGGTGACCGATCGCCCAGCGGGAGAAGGTTCAGCCATGAGCTAGCTTTTGTGGTCAGTCAGATCACTGCGACGACGGTACTAGTAACGTTTATCTGATGGCCCTTGGCCGGGCGTCGCGAGTTGATTGAGAAGCTTGAATATTTCGCCAGCAAGCACTTGGGCTGCCGGATTGTCATGGAAAAGGTCTGGATGGATTGCAAGCGCCAATGTGCGGCGAGCTTTTAACATCGCTGCGCGTGGCAGCCGCGCGGCTGCGACATTAAGGTCCTCTGAGCCGGCCGCAGGAGCCATTCCGCGGCCTTTCTGGGATGCTGCACGTAAACCTGCTTGAAACCCTTCCGCAAAGATGCCATCACGGTCTGAAACAGCTGATTCAGCTTTCTCCTCGGCCGACTTTGCTGCCTGAAGCTTCTCTGTACCATCGAGCATGAGCTCGTCGATACGTCGGACGGCACGATTGAGCTCAATCTGCAAACGACGATTTTCCTTGACCGCCGTTGACCGCTCCTCTCGGACGCTGTCAAGCTCACGACGAAGGATATTCAGCTCACGGGACGACACGGGACGACTGCTTGGTTGGTCTCCGTGGGTACCGATGCGTTGGCGAAGCCCTTCGATTCGATAGAGGGATGCTCTTGAAATGCCACTGTGGTCTGCGACATCCTGAATTGTAAATGGAATACCCGTCTGGCGAAGAGCCCGCACAGAAGCATCTACCTTTTCGGTTAGATCAGCGATTGAGCGTGGTTTTGGGCCTCGGCGGCGAAGTGAAACTTGCGTTTGCATCGTATGTAGAATACCAGTTTGAGCGTTGCCAGTCCGGTCTCGGGCTAATAGAATGCCCTATGCCTGAAAAAGTAAAGTGGTACACATCTTGGAAGGATGCCGTTGCGGATGCAAAGCGAACCCGCCGGCCCATTCTGATCGACTTTTATGCCGACTGGTGTACGTACTGTAAAAAGATGGACAAGGAGACTATTCCGAATCCTAGCGTTCAGGCAACATTGTCTAAAGTCGTTTGTGTGCGCCTTAACACTGAACGTGAAGGCCGCGCGCTGGCATCGAAGACGGGTGTTGGAACATTACCAACCTTTTTGCTTACTAACGCAGCCGGAGAGCCTGAGGGGCGTATAGAAGGCTTTACAGATGCCTCGCAGTTCAACGCGACAGTTGGGAGTCTTATCTCCGATTTTGGGACGGCTGATAAGCGTGTCGCTTTGGCTATCTCAGCCGGGAAAATCACTCCGACCACAACAAACCTCCTCAAAGATCTCTTGATGAAACGACAGCTAGGGGCTGCATCCAAGCTCATCACCGGTATCGATAAGGGAAAGAACCCTGTGTTTCCGGTGGAAGCATACTTCACATTGGGTCAGCTGTTCCTACAACAACAATCTGGCGTAAATGCACGTCGTTTTCTCGACCGTGGCCTCCAGTTGAAGATAAGCGGGCAACAGCGTGGTGCTGGATTATTCATCAAGGCGCTCACCTACTATCAGGAAAAGAACTTTAAGGCTGCCATCGCTGGACTTCAAATGGTGATTGATAATCCGGGTTCAGAGCCAGGGATTGTTTCAAATGCGCGCTCAGGCATTGCAGATATCCGTTCAAAAATCAAATAGACGTAAGCCTTATATTTCCCATCTACAGTGTTACAATTCGCTGTCATGATTTCGATTAATCCCACCAATGTTTTTCCCTTTCTGTCTGGTCTTCTGATCGAGCAGCAAGCCACGCGTGTTGATGCTGCACACCAGCTGCTGACCACGGGGACTGGGCCGGGGAACGATTTCATTGGTTGGTTGAACCCGGCCGATGTTGCTCCTAAGTCACTCATTGATGACATCGTCGCAACCGCTGAACACCTTCATTCGCTTGCTGACAAAATGGTCGTCGTTGGCATCGGAGGTTCTTATCTCGGGACACGCGCCGTTGTGGATGCTCTAGCTGCGAACCCGAATACGATTACTTATGCCGGCCAGAATGTATCTGCGGCGTATCATGCGAATCTGCTCGGCGAACTGGACAACCAAGACTATGTTGTCAATGTCGTCAGCAAGTCTGGAACGACAACAGAACCTGCAGTCGCTTTTCGTGTGATTCTCAATCACTTGAATACAAAGTATCCAGCTGGCGCTTCCGACCGCGTTGTTGCGACCACGGATAAAAACAAAGGTGCTTTGCGCCAGCTAGCCACGCAATATGGCTACAAGACATTTCCAATCGAGGATGCCATTGGTGGGCGCTATAGCGTACTTTCCCCTGTTGGACTCCTTCCCATTGCCTTTGCAGGTGTGGATATTCACGCTCTAGTTCGTGGTGCATCTGACATGTATGCCTTGTGCGAAACAGGAGATATCTCAAGCAACCCAGTCCTTTGGTACGTCGCAACCCGAAACCTCTTGATGCAAAAGGGGATCAATATCGAAGTTCTTGCATCCTTTGAACCACGTCTTCACTATCTTTTGGAATGGTGGAAGCAGCTGTTTGGCGAGAGCGAAGGAAAGAACGGCATCGGTCTCTTCCCAGCAAGCGTGGAATATACGACGGACCTGCACAGTATGGGACAGTACATGCAGGATGGTCGTCGTATTGTGATGGAAACCTTCCTGCGTGTCGAATCTGGTGAGCCCACTGTATTGGTACCAGATGGTAATCCAATCGATGAACTCGCTTACCTTGTTGGACGCGGGCTAACGGATGTCAATGAGGCTGCATGGAAAGCTACCGCAGCTGCACATGCAAATGGTGGTGTTCCAAATTTAACCCTGAATATTCCTAAGCTGGATGCCTATCATCTAGGTGGATTAATTTACTTTTTTGAACGTGCATGTGGCATCTCTGGCTACCTGATGGGTGTGAACCCATTCGACCAGCCTGGAGTGGAAGATTACAAACGAGGGATGTTCAGCTTGTTAGGCAAGCCGGGAGCATCTCAGAGTGATGATAGTCGACAAGAAGCCACGCACATTCAGTTTGGATAACCTGTGAACCTGTCGCTTCAAATTCTGTCGGGAATTGCATACTTTTTCGCTGCTGCCGTGGCCGCATACCTCTACCATCGTGAGGAAGAGTTTTCAAAACGCAGTCAGCTCGGAAAGGTCTATCTCACAATCACTCTGGTGCTTTGTGTGTTGGCATTTATGCACCTGATGAACCTTGGTGGCGATGTTGCAGATAATGTCAGAATGGTCGCTAAGCAAGGTGGCTGGTACGGTGATCGACGTCCGATGCAAGCAAAACTTGTACTTTTTGTCACAGGAATCAGCACAATCGGTCTTGTGGGCCTGCTGATCAAGTTCAAAAAAGTGATAAAGCCCGTTCTACCTATTGTTCTAGCACTGTCAGCATGTCTAACGTTTACACTGATTAAAACCATTAGTCTGCATCAGATCGATGGCTTACTGGCACTCCATGTAGGTCCTGCGCGACTCGGAGCCTGGATTCACTTCATTCTCTACGTTTCTGTCGTGCTTGCACTCTTGACGAAACTCAAAGCCGGACACACCAAGCAGGCGTTTCGACTGGCTCGCTAGCCATTAAGAACATCTGAGCATCGCAAGACCATACCGGATTGATTTTCCAAATCCGCAATTGCTTGATCCACGATGGAAGTCAGCGCAGTGATATGAGCTCCGCTACGTGTTTTGTAGATGGTTGTTCCGATGACCAAGGTTACAAACAAGTAGAGAAAGCGATCGCTTCCCGTTGCGTAACTACATACCGTGTCATGAAACTTAGCTTGCAGCTGCGCTTTGAAGAACCGCTCGACAGTGATCTCCCTACGTGTTTCAACCACATTCAGGACACCAAAAATATAGGTTCCCAGGTCAACGTCCGATGCTTTCGTGTAGACCAAAACCGATCCTTGACCACAGATCGGAAGCATATCTTCTGCCTCAACCGGTGTCTGCCCCAGCCTTTGCCCACTCATCCGGGATGCGGCATGCATTGGCATAATCGTCGAATGCGTTCCCGATTGACGTTGCTTCATGCCATCATCAAAAGCATTGATGAGGCTTGCATCCACATCAACCGATACGGATGGATCCG
>JBEEMN010000198.1:0-4204 GCA_041192625.1 Armatimonadota bacterium | reverse complement strand
GGGATAACTGGGGTTGGCCAAATTCAGGAGGGCGACGATGGCATTCAGGTCATCGGGTTCCACCACAACACGAATCATCATCACTCACCCGGCTTTCGGGCAATCAGAACGAATGTGTGCGGGAGATGTGTCACCGCAGCGCCGGTCAGGACTGGATGCGCATCCCAGTAGTATTCAGGATGCTCAGATAACACCTCGATAATCATCCCCTGCTGTGCGACAGCTGTCACAACATCACCGAGTGTCCACTGCCGCTCATGCTTTTTTGACCAGCCTGCCGCTGGCTGCATATCGGCATCGATATACGATGTTGGCCAGACCGTATCCGATGCAACATTTGTGTCAAAGTAGCCACCATAATCCGGGTGGATTTGGAGTGTTGGAGCTGTTTCATCCCAAACCCAGTCGAGCGGATGCCCTTCAAACACAAACAAATGCCCACCAGGACGCACGCAGGCGCAGACGTTCTGTGCCCAAATGTTGATGTCCATCATCCAGTTCAGCGCACCACGTCCGGTGTAGACGAGGTCAAAGCGTTTATGTAGTGTCTCCGGGAGGCGGGCGGTGTCAGCGAGGACCCATTCGGCATCGAGGTTGAGGCGTGTCGCTTTTTCCTCAGCGATGGCTAGCATGTTTGGCGAAATGTCGGTCCCGGTCACCGTGGATGCGCCCACGAGAAGGAGTGACAGCGTATCGGTTCCACCTGCGCACTGGACGTGGAGAACATCGCCGCCGCTGGATAACAAACGCGTCAGATGCCCAATTTCTGGATTTAGAAGATTTGGGACACCGGCTTCCAGCTTGGCGACAGCAGCATCCAGCTCACGGGTGTATTGTGCGGATGCTTCATCCCAGGCCTTCCCCGTCTCGTTATGCAGTCGCGCGATTTCGCGGTCATCTACTTCGTTAGTGTTATCCATGTCGTACAGTGTACGGGTATGGAATGTGAATTTGAAGTACAAACGCCCATTGGCATCGCGGTCTGCCACCTAAATGCGGCAGGAGCAATAACCCACTTCTCGCTCCGGGATGCGACAGCTGACAAGCCGTTACGAAATGCGCCAGCGGGAAATGAGGCTGCGCAACGGGTCACCCGTGAGCTGGATGCCTACTTCACTGGCACGCTGAAAAGCTTTACTGTCCCCCTCGCGCCAAGAGGGACGGCATTTCAAAAACAGGTCTGGAATGCGTTATTGGACATCCCATATGGGAGCACAACCACCTACGGTGCGCTTGCAAAGCTGCTTGGTAATCCCGGGGCGATGCGTGCTGTTGGTGCGGCAAATGGCGCCAATCCGATTTGGCTGCTCATCCCCTGCCACCGGGTAGTCGGATCGCAAGGGCTACACGGCTATGCGGGAGGCCTGGCGCGCAAGGCCTGGCTCCTTCGACATGAAGGCGTCCCCGTGCCGGAAAGCTGGCAACAACGACTGCCACTCGAAGCAGAGTAGCTTTACAGCCTACTCGTGACGCGAAATGCTGTACTCGGCGAGCAGCAACAGCGCAGCCTTACACGGACCATCCGGGAGGAAACCAATCGCATCCTGCGCACACGCCGCATGCCCACGCGCCGCATTCCACGTACGCGCAATCGCACCCTGTGCTTTTAGGATATCCACAACATCCGCAATGTCAGCGTCAGTCAATGTGTCACGCCCAAGTGCCTGCACAAAGGCATCCCGAGATACATCATCCATGGTCTCAAGCGCATAAATCAATGGAAGCGTTACACGGCCATCCCGGAGATCCGTGCCAATCGGCTTCCCCGTCTGCTCCGGGTCACCCGTCAAATCAAGAAGGTCATCCGCGATCTGAAACGCCATCCCGATATGGTGACCATACATCCTAAATGATGCCGCCTCGGCTTCCGTGGCCCCACCAATACGACCGCCAGCCTCACAGCAGCCAGCGATGAACCGGGCTGTCTTCCGCTCGATGACATCTTCGTACGTGGAAACCGGGATCGTGATATCGCCCGAGACGCTTGCCTGGAGGACCTCACCTTCCGTCATCCCGACGGTGACACCGGCGAACAGACGAATCAGGTTCAGGTTTTGATCGTTACGCGCGAGGATATGGATCGACTTTGCGAGCAGGTAGTCGCCCGCAAGAATCGTGAGCCCCGTACCGTAGACGGAGCCAGCCGTTGGTCGACCGCGGCGCGCACCTGCATCGTCGACGACATCATCGTGCATCAACGATGCCATATGAATCAGCTCAACAGCGGCGGCGGCCTCGATGGCACGCTCATCAAGCTTGCGGCGGTCAAGGGCATTTCCACACAAAAGGGCCGCGGCTGGACGCAAGCGCTTCCCTCCGGCAAACAAGGTATGTCCGCTTACAGCCTCAACAACGCGTATTTCAGAAAGAATCTCGCGGGACATGCATGCTTCAACGGCATCCAGCTCGGCGTGAATCGGAGCAATAATCGCATCGGCCGCAATTTTCACACTCATCGCTTTACTCCAATGTGCAGCGCAACCGCCCCAAACAGGAAATCGGTCACCGAAACAGACTTGCACCCGGCTGTCTGGAGGTGCGCTGTGAGGGTCTCCCGGTCAGGCCAGGCATCCACGGATGCTGGCAAGTACGCATAGGCTGACTTGCGTCCACTGATCAATCCCCCGATGACCGGGAGAATATGAAACGAATAGAAGCGGTAGAGCACACGAAACCATGCCTTTGTTGGCTGGTTAAACTCGAGGATTGCAACACGGCCACCGGGCTTTGCGACGCGTACCATTTCGGTTATTCCTGCCGTGATGTCCGCAACGTTTCGCATCCCGAATGCGACTGTGACCGCATCATAGGTGTTGCCGGCATACGGAAGCTTTTGCGCATCTGCCTGCTGGAATGTCACCGGTGCACCGCCGCGTGGCGTAACTTTCGTGCGTGCAATCGACAGCATGCCTTCTGAAAAATCGGATGCATCCACCACACCCGCGGGCCCACACGCGCCGCTGAGCGCAAATGCGAGGTCGCCGGTGCCGGTGCAGATATCGAGCGCGGATGAGCCATTCGAGAGGGCGAGCGCCTTTACGGTGGCATCCCTCCAAGCGTGGTGCAGGCGCATGCTGAGGACAGAATTCAGGAGGTCATAGCGCGGCGCGATGGCATCGAACATATCCTGAACGTACGCATGCTTTTGCTGCGGTGTAGGGAGTGGATTGTTCGTTTGTGATTGTGCCATCTGGGTAACAAGGTTTGTGAACATTGTCACAAAGTAGGCTGAGTATACCTTGATGGGCTCCTAGTTAATGCATCACTTCGCCGTAAAGCCGGTGGGTTTCCACTGCCGTAAATCCGCAGGGGCATCCCGATATTCCTGTTCGGTAGCTTTCAAAATCTCATGGATGGTTTTACGTTCGTTTGCATCCAATTTAGCCGTCAGGCGGTCATCCGAGTTTGCAAGCGCCGCCTTGATACGTATCCAGCAGTAGGAGCGAGCCTGTAGCGGCATCCCCTTAAATCCCAATGAGTGCACCAGAAAGCTCAGGCGATAGCGGAACAACCGCGTCCGTAGGTCAAGCTGGCGAAGTGTTTGCTGGTTTGGGTCCCGAGGGCCTTGTTTTACAAAGTCAACCATCGTGCGCTTGGCGCCATCGATGGGCGCTGGAAACGGAGCATCATCCACAAAAAACATCGCTTCGAGCAACGCATCCGAGCTGTTCCGGATACGTGAGAGCGTGCTCCCGAGGAGCTCACCAGGTTTGTTTCCGAGGGACTCTCCAATAGATGCATCATCGGCGAGGGCCAGCGTCGTGCCGTAGGTAACCGCGGTGATTCGGTTGTGGACCACGGTTTGGTGCTGGAGGATGAGCTGTGCGACGACATCGGATGTGCCAGCCACGTAATCCTTGAGGTCAATCATTCCCGCGGGCAGCTTTTCTGGTGCGCGGTTTGCACGCAGTGGATTGTCCATGCCGCCGCTTCCACGTACGAAGGCGTTGCCCTCGTGGTTGAGTGCGAGGTGCTTTCCGGTGACCCACCATCCCCCAAAACGCTCGGAGTGCGGGGTTGCATCCGAGATGATGTGCGTTCCGCTGCTGAAGTCCACTTGGCCATCCGGGTATGGGTGAACGGAACGCACCGTGTGTCCCGGAACACCGCTTGTTAGTGCTCCATCGTGGCATTGCAGGCATTCATAGGTCTGCCGGTTGAGTCCAGGCGCGCCGCTCCCCCGGTTTTTGAAGGTGTAAAAGAC
>JBEEMN010000197.1:0-4209 GCA_041192625.1 Armatimonadota bacterium | reverse complement strand
GTCTGGAAGCTGCGGGATGTTAGGGGCTCCCGGGAGGCGAAGCGCAACCACCGCAGTTCGCTCACTACTATCTGAGAGCCGCTTTGCAACTGCCGTGTATGATGTCCCCGGTGTAATCAGACCTGGTTGTGCGAGTGCAAGCGGTGATACCGCCGTGCGGATACGACAGCTTTGGCCAGCCACCTTGACCACGTTGTACGGCAACCCCAGCATCTCGTTTGCGGATTCCCGGCGCACAGAATCACTTGTGAAGAGGAGAAAATCTCCATCCCGTGCCGCAGCCACCAGAGGCAGCAGCTGCGGTGTATTGGCATTCACGATAGCCGCGATGGCAACCTTGCCAGCCCCCGGCATCCGGCGTTGCCGCCATTCGCTGCGGTAATCGCCAGAATCTTGTCGGTCCTCGGATGCGAATCCAACATGCGCGCGGAACGCAATGTCAGCGCCCGGGGTTATGCGCCGTAGGAAATCGAGCATCGGGTCGATATCGCTCATGCCCGGTGCCCGTTCAAACCGCAAGTCAAGAATCAGCCGCCGGGCCGTAAGGATTTCCCTAACGTGGTCAGGCAGCGCAGCAAGAAACAGCCGGTCTCGGAAACGGGATGGATCGCTTACTTTGATGACAGGGGTGCCATCAGTGAGCGTCTCGCTGGACCACCCCGTTGGAACGAGATCTTTCTCCCCGACAATGCGCGCAGCTGGCGGCTCGAGAAACGATTGCGGGTCCCCGAGGGCATTCAAGACCGCGATGGGGTTGTCCGCCGCCGCGGCACTGAGAACCGAATCTAGCTTCCGGGCATCCACTGTGTCGGGATGCCAGCGAACAAGTCTCTCGAGAAGTGGAAACACATTCATTTCGAACTCACTGACTTACGCTTCGAGCAGCTCCGCAAGCGCCGCGGCTTCGAGGGCGCCAACGAGCTCATGACCAGCATCCGGGATGACTTTGATGGCAAATTTGACATCCGGGGATGTCTCATTAATCAACCCTTGCAGGCGTTCAATGGTAAAGAGCGGGCAGACTTTGTCTTTTTCACCGTGGATGAAGGTGATCGGGACCCGTCGAATGGACTCGGTTCCGGCAAACGGATCGATATCTTTCCAGTAGCCGTGGTCTTTTTCGGTAAAGGTGGCGCCTTTCGGGATGGACTCGACGCCGATCGGACTGCCAACGGAGATCACACGCTTGACGGCTAGGTTGCGCAGCGCCATGTGATACGCGATGCGTCCACCGAGGCTATGCCCGAGAGCGGTGACAGGCTTTGTAACACCGATGGCATTGAGGGTTTCGGGAAGCTCTGCAAGCAAGGTGTTGCAGACGGTTGCGGAGACCTTCATGAAATGGGGATGCGGTGGATAGAGCATGATGGAGCCATGGGGTTCACTGCGACGCTCGCCGTGGAACGGGAGGTCAACCGCCACAACCGCTTTGCCAGCATTCACACACGCAAGCGCCAGCGGCAAAAAACGTTCCTTGGAACCAGCCATCCCGTGGATCATCAGAACAACATCATCAGCCGTACGGACATCCCCAAATGTCACAACCATCTGTCCTTGCGGGCCAGTCCAGCGAACAATGGATGCCGTTACAGCAGGCGTTCCCAGCCACCCGGTGGTTGCTGACATTTAGAAACCATCCCAGAGGTAAACGGCATGTGGTGGGAAGATGGCATCGATGGCAGCATTCACGGCTGCGCTTGCAAGCGGGAGTTTTCCAGCTGCCTGTAGCGGTATTCGGGATGGATCACCGAAAGCAAGCTGCGAGAAGGTTGTGATGTCCATTTCGACATCCTTGGTGAATGCAAGTTCGGACTTTACAGCGCTCACACCAGTATGCGTGCGCGTAAGTGTCCACGTACCGTCATTCCAGGGGCAATTTGGGTCATGCACATGGACATTGAGAGCGTGTTCTTCCGTGGCCGGTGGAAGGGCGATGCCCGCGGCCCACTGCGCGATGCTGACGATGCGTCCTTGGTAGACGGGCTCGAGGGCGATTTTCGTTGCATGTGAGCAGTTGAGCGAGAGCGTTGGGAAGTCAGCGGGAACCTGCAGCTGTACGGTATCGTGTTGCACACCTATGTCGCGGATGACATCGAGGAGAGCATGCAAGGCCGCGGGGCTTTTCGTCCAGATGCGCGTCGCAGTCGGAAGGTCATCAGAGCCGTGTGCCGGGTAGCGGAAGCGGATCAGGCCACCAAGCTCGCCGTGTTCATCACGGGCGATGTAGACAAAGGACTTCCGGTTATCGTGCGGCTTGTAGTCATCTTGCCACTTATGCGTTGATGCGGTGAATGCTGAGCGGTAGTTTGCTGCCACCGAATCGTAGAAGGGCTTTATGAGCTCCAGGTTAGCTTCCAGGTCGATTTCAGAGACATCCCAGCGAGCGGGGCTATACCGCTTGAGTTCGCGCACTGGAAGCTTGAGGTTCTGGGCGTGTCCGACATATTCCCAGCCAAACTTACGATAGAAGGCGTAGGCGAATGGATAGAGGCCAGAGATTGTTTGTCCGCGCTCTTCCATCAGTGCGAGTGATCGGACGAGGAGCTGCTGGACATAGCCGCGGCCGCGGCGTTCATTGGCGCAGGCGACGCCTCCGATACCGGCATAGCCGAGCTGCGTTCCGTAACCAAAATGGACACGGTAGGGTTCGACGCCCACGGATGACATTAATTTGCCATCCTCGAACAGCCCGATGGTGTTGAGAAGCCCTACTGGGTCTGGTGCATCATCGGCCAGGGGTTGCCTGATCCCACCGCGCCCAAACGCCATACTCATCAGATTTTGGTGCTCGGTGTAGTCCCTACGCTCAAGCATCCGGAATTCAATCGCCATGAATCCAGTCTACAGGCTGGTTTTCAATGCAGTTCGGGATTTGGTTAGGCTCTATGCCCGCCTTCGTGGAAGGCGGGGTGTTCGATGGCGATGAGCGAGACGGTTTCTACCCACTTTCCGGGCATCACAGGCCCAAGAAAAATCAAAACGTGCAGTTTGACCACTGACATTGGGTACCCAATTGGACCGCAGCCCCGTGCCCCACCCCGACTTTGACGCAGGTGCCGTGCATGCTCAACCGCGTAATGGACCAGGTTGTCAGTTTAGCGAGAAGCAGTGGTTATCAGGCACGCTTCCGCTTCGACGATGTCGGAGCATCCGTGGATGACTTATGTTCATCCAAGCCGCTTATCACCAGCTCAGTGTCCGAAAGGGATGCCTTTAGCGCATCGAGTTTGGATAAAACGGTATGGTCGACAACACAGGCCTCTGAAAAGTCCACGTAGACCCTCGTATAGTTTGGCGCATTTGTACGGATAGCTTTCGCAAGCCCGATGTAGTTTGTGAATACGCCTGCACCGTGAACACAGAGTGTAAGTTCATCCTCGTGGCGGTGTTCTTCGACAATGGACTTCCAGAGTTTGCCGAATGGTGCTCCATTTGCACAGTGGATAACGACATCGAGGAGCAGGCCAGCAGCAACACCAACCAAAAGGTCTGTTAGTAGCGTCACCAGTAGCGTGACCAAAAACACCGCCAGCTGCTCCCGTCCAACATGCAACGCATGTTTGAACGTGTTTACGTGGGCCAGGCGAGTTCCCGTGAAGATCAGTGTCCCAGCGAGAGCCGCTAGAGGAATCTTCATCATGATTCCTGGGATTAGCGCGACAGCCAACAAAAGGAATGCACCGTGTGCAAAATTCGCCCAGCCCGTTTTTGCACCATTGTCGATGTTGGACTTTGAGCGGACGACCTCACTAATCATCGGAATACCACCGATGATGGCAGCGACGGTGTTGGCTAGTCCGGTCGCCAAGAGATCCCTGTTCAAATCCGATGGCTTGCGCTCAGGATCAAGGGAGTCCACAGCCGACACTGTAAGGAGCGACTCGATTGAGCCGACGATCGAGAACATGATGATGTATTTGATGCTGACCGCGCTTAGGATTTGGCTGAAATCCGGAAAGGTGATGGCGGTCAGGATGTTTGTCGGAAGCTTGACCAGGGATTTTGCCGGGTCGAGAACGAATGATGCGTTGCCAATCACATATTCGTGCTTATCTCCAAACCCGAGAATCATCGCGAGCGGAACTGTCACGGCAAGTACAACCAGCTGACTTGGGATGGATTTGGCCCACTTTGCCTTGATCTTTGGCATCCCAAACATGATTATCAGTGCGACAACCCCAACGATGGTGACATAGGGGTTGAGCTGCG
>JBEEMN010000196.1:0-4219 GCA_041192625.1 Armatimonadota bacterium | reverse complement strand
GTTGCCGTAAGCCGGGGGCGACTGAACGCAACCCCATCCCACCAAAAATGATCAAATGGCGCACTCGATAAACGCACCGCAGCGATGTCCACCCAGTCACGGAGGCCCTGCTTGTCACGCCACTCCATCGCCGCCGCACCATCAGAAAACACAACTACGTGTTCCCCCGCGGACCGCGTCACACAAACATATCCTGGGCCATCAATGGGGCGTAACGCATACACCCAGCCTGCATCATGATTGACGTCGTACATACACCAATAATGTTGGCATACTGGCTGATTTTCCTCAGGATGATTCATCCACTATAGGTAATTGGGCCTATCCTCAACCGTAACTCCAAGTGGTAGGATTCAGCCATGACCAGCAGTCAAAGCATCCCAAAATCAACCCGAAAGATCTATATCCCAGGGTTTGTGCCGCGCCTGCTCACCTGGTTTTTCCTGAATCCTCCACGTAAGCGGGATGCCCGGACACCGATGACAGAGCTGGGACTCGCTTACGACCGCTGGGCCCTGACCGCACCGGATGGCATCTCCCTCGATGCCTGGCATATTCCCCACACCGCCCCACGCGGCGTCTGTGTCGTCAGCCACGGCTACGCAAGTAACAAAGGTAACATGCTCCTCTATGCAGAGCATTTACATCCTCTAGGCTTCTCGATCGTGATGCACGACTTCCGTGGCAATGGCGAATCCGGCGGCAAGGGAACCACCTTTGGCGTTCAGGAACATCAGGATCTGAGAGCGACCATCGCCGCCGCACGCGCCGCCTATCCCGGCCTGCCCGTCGTGCTCCTCGGTGAGTCGATGGGAGCATCTATTTCCTTAATGGTCGCAGCTGACGACCAGAATATCTCCGCTGTGATCGCAGACAGCCCCTTTGCACGCCTCGATGAACCCATCACAAAGCACCTCGAAATGGTCTTCGGTCCAAAGATTACTCAGCTAATCGCCGAACCAACATCGACCTTTGGAGCCACCGTTCTCGGTATGCACCCCTATGATGTAGCCCCAGAAGCCAACATCCACCTGATGACCGACACGCCGCTCCTGCTCGTCCACGGCACGGATGACAATCTGATTCCCGTAACCCACTCACATCGGCTCGCGACTGCCTATCCAGGGGACCCGGAACTATGGTTTGTGGATGGGACACGCCACACGGAAATCATCCACCTGAAACCCAAAGAATACGCGAAAAAGCTGGAGACCTTCCTACAACAGATTCCAGCACCATCCAAAGATGAGCATCCTCATGGACATTAATGAAATCACGGCGGCAATCACCGCGTTCCGGGATGCGCGTGACTGGAAGCAGTTCCACACCCCAAAAGATGTCGCTCTGTCCCTCGTCCTTGAAGCCACAGAAGTCCTTGAGCTGATGCAGTGGAAGAATGGCGATGCGCTCGATGCAAAGCTTGCGGAGAACAAGGAAGCCCTCGGGGATGAGCTGGTGGATGTTCTTTACTACATCCTTCTGCTCGCCCATGATCAAGGCATCGATGTCGAAGCCGCGTTCACCCGCAAAATGGAGCGCAACGCCGCAAAGTACCCGGTGGAGCTGGCCAAAGGGTCATCCGCAAAGTACACAGAGCTCAAAGCATCGCCAGACCAACAGAGTTAGCCTAACCGGCAGCGTGCACCACGGGACGCTCATTCGCATCCTTGACGGCCCTCCGGAGAATCTCGTGCGTCAATGGAGCAACATCTCCCTGCCCAGACAAGAGGAACTTCCCTAGAAACGCTAGTGGGCTGCTCTCAATCCAGTTGAAGTAGACGTGAGGTCGTCTGCCATTGGACATTTTGGAGACCTCAAGCAACAACGCGGCGATCGCATTTGGTACCGCGACGCCATCACAGCGCAGGACCCAGAAGCCGCTGACATCCACCCCGCGAACCACCATGTCACCGCTGAAATTGGATGCATCCTGCACATTCACTTCAAGAAATGCCCAGCGCTCCTCTTCCGCAAAGTGATGGACCCAGGCTGCCCTGCGGGATGCGACTGAGTACTCATCGACATCTTGCGTGTCCGGATGGTTGGCAATAAACCGAATCTCACCCTGCCTGGTCATTTCCATAATCATCCGCCGTGCTTCGTCATCGAAATGCACTCCGGAGACACGGAGCTCAGTGACACGCCAAAGGCGACTGATCACAGAAATGAACACGATCCCGGCGATGAAGAGACTGGCGATACGGAGGCCTTCCGGGTGCTCGATGATATTGGCGATGAGGGTATAGGTGAAAATCACCGTAACGATAGAAAAGCCAATGAGCGCACCGCGCTCCTTACGCCGCCAGGCGCTCAGCGTCACCGCAACGGTTGCAGAGAGCATCAAGGCCAGAACACCCGTTGCATATGCCCCTGCCTGCGCTTCGACATCCGCCTTGAAAGCCACCGTCACCAGGAAACAGATTCCGGTAAAGATCATCACCAATGGACGCACTGCCCGCGTCCACTCAGGAGCCATCCCATAGCGTGGGAGGTACCGCGGCACGATGTTGAGCAGACCCGCCATCGCGGATGCGCCAGCAAACCAGAGAATCAACACCGTGATGATGTCGTATGCGGTTCCAAACTTATCACCAAGATAGGTGTGCGCCATGTATGCCAGCGCACGCCCATAGGCTTCGTGACCCTTTTGGAACATTTCAGGCTTGATCAGCATCGTCGTAACGGTGGAGCTGCCGATCAAGAGAACGCTCATGAGGGCAGCGGCGGCCGTAAGGAGCTTTCCAGCATTGCGAATTCTTCCCGCAGGCTCTTCTTTGTCATCGGTTGGATCGCCCTTGACGAGCGGCATCACAACAACACCCGTTTCAAACCCCGATAGACCAAGTGCCAGCTGAGGGAAGACAATTACAGCGGCGATTGCCATTTTGTCGATGCTTGGGAAGGTCTGAAAAAGGCGGGTTTGCCAGCCGGATATCAGGTCTGGATGTTGAACCAGCTGCATGATTCCCTGGCCGACGACAATACAGTTCATCACGATATAAATGGCGACGAGAGCGACTGCAATGCCGATGGCTTCATTGAAGCCCTTGAGGAAGACAGCACCGAGGAGGCCAATCAGAACCAGCGTAATGAGAACGGCCCAGTGCTCCATCCCGTGTGGCATCATCGGATTTTCGACGATGTGCGCTGTCGCATCCGCCGCCGAGAGCGTGATCGTGATGATAAACCCTGTCGCCGCAAAGCCAATCAGAGAGAGCACAAAGAGCTTGCCGTACCAGTAAGGGAGCAGCCCAGCCAGCATCGAGATGGAGCCATCCCCATGCGGGCTCGCCTTCGCGACCCGCTTGTACATCGGAAGCGCACCGAAAAGGGTTAGCAACACGAGCACCATCGTGGCAATCGGCGAAAGTGCCCCCGCCGCGAGCGCTGCAATACCAGGCTGGTAACCGAGTGTCGAGAAATAGTCAACGCCCGTCAGACACATCACCTTCCACCACGAATGCGTATGGTGGTGGGCTTCGACTTCTTTCTCCGTTTCGTAAAAGCCTTCCGGCTCTTCATAACCGGCTAAAACCCATTGACGAAGCTTTTTACTGATGCTCATTTTGACTCACTGCAGGCAATCCGCCATGCATCCACACACGCCTTTGCAAGTGTGACATCCACTTCACAGGTAACATCCCCGTCCGGCTTTGCCCCTGTCCCAACAATCACCGCAGTGGCTCCAGCGGCCGCAAGCGCTGCAGCCGTTGCCGGCGTATAGCCGCTGCCAACCGCAATCAAGGCATTGGGAACGGCAGCCCGCACGCGCTCGATGTCCACCGTGTCCACACCAAAACCTGTCCCGGTCCCGCTTACGATCAGGCCATCCGAGAGGCCGCGGTAAACCGCATCCTTGGCATGATCCTCGATACGGATATCTGCACCACCAAGCTGGCTGGCGTGCTTGACAAAAACATCCGACCAAACGCAAATATTCGCCCCCAGCTGGGACTTGAGCAGCTGAACAGCTCGCGCTTGCCCCTGGACAATTCCCTGATCGGTGACCGCTGCCCCAACATAGACATTAATGCGCACAAACTGCGCGCCCACGGCGTGAGCGATCGAAACTGCCGCAGGGCCATCGTTGCGGAGACAATTGATACCAAGCGGCATATTTGGATAAGCCGCGCGCAATGCCGCAGCACAGCGCGTCAGACAGGCAATCGTGATCGGAGGAACAGCTTCGAGGGCAAATGGGGCATCAAAGAAATTCTCA